>DDNL01000037.1:0-14600 GCA_002341165.1 Shewanellaceae bacterium UBA2521 | reverse complement strand
AGATCATTGTTTGCAATATATGATAGCAGTAGCTTTGCTTAAAGCAGATTTAACAGCCGAAGATTATGAAGATATTGCTGCTCAAGACGAGCGTATAGATGTATTGCGAGATAAAATGCAAATTCAAGAAAGCCAAGCTTACAGTCAAGATTACTTAGATCCGGCTAAACGTTCGATTGCGAATGCGATTCAAATCTTTTTTAAAGATAAAAGTCAGACAAAAAAGGTAGAGTGTCAATATCCTATCGGACATGCGCGCCGTAGAGAAGAAGGATTGCCTCTTCTGTTAGCTAAATTTGAAAGTAATTTATCAAGCCACTATAGCGCAGTGCAGGTAAAAAACATTATCCAGATGTTTGATCGATCAGACTTTAGTGAAACCTTGATACAAGATTTTATGAAAGAATTAAAGGTATAATTAATTTTTTATAGATCTTGTTTTTCTGTGGTAGACTTAATTTAGCTTTATTTGCATAAGTGTTAGAGGCTTTGTCGTGAATAGCCTAATTGTCATCAATCATAAAACTATAGAGAAAAAATTATGAATTTAGAATTATTGTCCCAACTAGAAGGGAAAGTTCAAGCTGCTCTTGAGACCATTGAGCTATTAAAGATGGAGCTTGATGATCAGAGAAAAGTGAACGTAGACTTAAAG
Source organism: Shewanellaceae bacterium UBA2521 (assembly GCA_002341165.1). GTDB lineage: Bacteria > Pseudomonadota > Gammaproteobacteria > Enterobacterales > Shewanellaceae > UBA2521. Next base: position 13,945 of record DDNL01000037.1, on the reverse strand, counting down.
AAAGACAACGAAGGTTTAACTGAGCAGTTAGAGATGTGGAACGATAAGGTGAACGGCTTGCTTAACCGTATTAACACCGAAGTCAAGGGTGCTTTTTAAGCCTGCTACTTACCTTAACCTGATGTAAAAGCATGTCCTCAAAGCTGAATAGTTATGTGGACATGCTTTTGCGTACTTAAATTTAGGTCTTCTTTTTCGATTTAACTGAATACTTATCTGCAACAAATAAAATAAGCTTGGTCAGCTCATCATATGTTTTCACACTATTACTTTGAATCAAGTACTTATTGTTTACGACAAATGCAGGGACACCTCTGATTTTTGCTTCCTGTGCACTTTGGCGCATTTGTTCGATCATGTTGTTGACCATAAAGCCTTTGGCTTGCGCATCAAAGTCTTTTTCAGATATACCTTGAGCAACAAAGAATTTTTTTAGAGCACCTTCTTCAGTAAATTGCTTACGATCTTTTTGAACTGCTTCAAAAAGTTTGATTTTGATATCTTTCTCAATATTAAGATAATAAGAAATGGCATGAGCGCGTGACATGGCTCTACTTACTTGATCATTAGATAATTCTGCATGGCTTTGCTGGAATTCTATCTGTCTTGTGTTGAGTGCTTTTTTTAAGTCTGGAATATATTTTTTTTCAAAGTTGTAGCAATGTGGGCAAAGATAAGAAAAATATTCTGTAACCTTAGGTTTTTTTGATATGACGGCGGTTTCGATTGTAATGTAGTGTTTACCCTCTTTAAAGTTTGCAAATGAATGCATTGAGATAAACATCAATAAAAAAATTACGGGTTTCATATATATTCCTTTTATGCTATTAAAATTTCTTTTCATGATTATAAGGGATTTAATTTGTATTGTGGTATATCCAGAGCAGAAAACTGTTCTTTTAAAATTAGAATTTGTTGTTCCCAATACTTATCCTCAGTAAACCAAGGAAAATTATGAGGAAAGGCCGGATCTTGCCAACGTCTACTTAACCAAGCTGTATAGTGCGTGATACGCAAAGTGCGTAAAACTTCTATCAATTGTAACTGGTCTTGAGGTAGCGCACAAAACGTTTGATAGCCTTCAAGCAAATGATTTAACTGATTTTGTTGCTCTTGCTCTGTACCTGATAATAACATCCACAGATCTTGAATTGCTGGCCCCATTCTCGCATCATCAAGATCAACAAAGCCCAGCCCTTGATGAGTGCATAAAATATTACTGGGATGCAAGTCACCATGTAAGCGTATTGCTTTATAAGAGGCAGAGTTCCATTTTCTTTCTACTTTTTCAAGTACTTGTTCAAAAATAGTAAAGTAGGGCGTTTCTAAGTGATAAGGTACGTGCTGGCTTTGTTTAAGCTGTGCTAAAGCCTGGTTTCCCCACTCATCAAAGGTGATCTCGGGGCGGTGTCTAAAAGGTTGACTTGCCGCCTTTTGGTGCATGCGTCCAATGAATCGACCTATCTCTTTAAACTGAGATATATTATCGACTTCAATCGTGCGCCCTCCAATAGAGGGGAAGAGTGCAAATTGAAAGTCACGATGCTGGTGGAGTGTGTTACCTTTTAAGCTTAGTGGTGCTGCAACAGGAATATCTTCCTGAGCAAGCTCTAAAGCAAAATCAAGTTCTTCTTGAATTTGCTCTGTCGTCCATCGTCCTGGTCGATAAAATTTAACGACATAGCGTTCATCATGTGCCCCGCGAAATTGGTAGACTCTATTTTCATAGCTATTGAGAGGCAAGAGACCTGTTTCGGGGTAAATATCAACATGCTCTAAGGCTTCTAATATTAAATCAGGTGTAAGAGATTGGTAATGAAATAAGTGCATTATACTCGTGGTACTTCGTTGTGTTTAAGGTGTTCGGAACAAGCGTCTTGTTGACTCCAATACTGATCTATTTCTCTGTTGATAAGTTGATCTTTTTTAGACCATAACTCATTGAGCCATCTTTGAAACTCAACACGATAATTTGAATCAGAGCGGTAACGGGCATAATCGATTTGAGGTACATCGAGCTGCTCAACATGAATAATCACATCATGTACTTTACCTAATAAAACAGCCTTGAGAACTTCATGTTTTAAGCGCGTAGTTTCTGGATAGATGATAGTAATATTGAGTATTTTTTCAAATTGATCACCTAAGGTTGCTAAAGTCAACGCCATACCACTTGCCTTGGGCTTAAGTAAGTTTTTGTAAGGAGATTTTTGGTTAGCATGCTTTTTTTTATTGATACGAGTTCCTTCAACAAAGTTAATAATTGAGGTAGGAATATCTTTAAATTGATCGCAAGATTTTTGTGTTGCTTCTAGATCTGTATTGCGTAAATGTGGATTTTTTCGTAATTTTTTGGCGTTGCGTCTACGCACAAAAGGCATATCTAATGCCCAGCAAGCTAAACCAAGAAAAGGTACGAAAAGAAGTTCTCTTTTTAAAAAATACTTAGGCGTTGGAATAATATCGCGGAAAATATAACCAAGAATCGCGATATCAAAACCACTTAGATGATTGCTGATCAGGAAGTAGCCACGATCTGAATGTAAATTTTCAGCACCTATGACTTTGACATTTGCTCGGGAAATGGCTTTGAAAGTGAGGCCGTTGACGTAGCCCCACAAGCCGAGTAGCTTTGTGATATAAGGTGCAATTTTTCTCTGTAGTTTAGGATGTATGAGTGCAGCTTTAATTAAGCCTCCAATAAACATCAATGTGCCTAAGATCGCCGTATTCAAAAACATACACAGCACGCCTAAAGCGTAAGTGCAAGGGCCTGGTAAAAAATTAAACACTTCATGTCTCCTTGTTAATTTGGGCAATATCTTTTATGTGCTGATCTTTGTTTTGCCAAAGCTGATTGAGCCAACCTTGAAAATATTTTTTAAATTCAGGATCAGCATAAGACCCGATCAGGTCAGGTGTTATAGTGATTTCCTGAATGTCTATGATGACATTTTTTATTTTACCACTCAACAAATCATAGAAGCTTGGCTGTTTTTTTGGATAAAAAATAGTGATATTGAGTATAGTTTTGACATGAGGATAGAGACATTCAATAGCTAAAGCACTTCCTCCGGCTTTAGGGGGGAGCAAATATTCATAAGCTGCTACTTTTTTTTCGGGACGAAAACGTGTGCCCTCGACAAAATTAATTAAACTACATGGACGAGTTTTGAATTCAGCACAAGATTGTTTGGTTGATTGAATGTCATATTCCTTATCAGAGCCTACTTTGCGCTTTACAAAAGGAAAATTTAAGGCTTTCCACACGAGTCCGAGCACAGGGATGTAAATTAGTTCATGTTTGAGAAAGAACTTTAAGCTAGGTGTTTTTTTGTGAAGTGCGTATTGCAGGTATACAATATCTACCCATGATTGATGATTTGCAAAAATGATATAAGATTGGTTTGGAGAGAGTTGAGATAGGCCAGATGTTTTGATTGAATCCTTAAGAAAAGTATCTTGATTGAGTTTATTGAAATAAACCCAGTTGTCTGATAATTGGTCATTTATTTTATTTATAACGTGCTGTAATTTTTTATAGGGTATGAGTTTAATATAACTTAGTATTAAAATAGGTAAAGCCCAAAATAATGTATTCATAATAAACAGAGTAAAAGTGATTACTGCGGTTGCACTTTGTTTGATAGGCTTCATTAAATACGTCCTCTTAATAGAGTATATATATTAATATCTATTGATGTGAAATTCAAATTATATTAAATTATTCAATATCTTACTTATTGGTAATAAGAGACTTTGTACTGTAGAATAACGATCATTGAATCGATAGCTAGGAGGAGCACTAAATTATGTCTTTTGACACTAATTCTTGGTTGCAGCAGTTTACACATTTATTTTCTGAAGATATTTTGATTTCTATGATGCGTTTGATGCTATTTTTAGGATTGAATTTTATCTTTTATTTTGTTTCTCGCCACTTTATTGTTCGAGCTATTCATGTTGGATTAAATATCGCCCAATTTAAGTGGGAAAGTTATCTTGTTCAATATAAAATTTTTGAGAAGTCAGCACTTCTGGTTGCTTTTCTTGCAGCAAGAATTATTTTACCTTTTACATTACAAGCAAATCAGGTGGCTTCTATTTTAACGATGTTGCTTGATGTGTTGGTGACCACTCAAACTGTTCGCGTACTTTTTTCTTTGTTTGATATGGGGTATCAAATCAGCGAAGAAAAGCGTTTGTCGGCTTATTTGCCGATCAAGAGTATGGTGCAATTGTTGAAGTTGTTTTTAACCATCTTAACCTTGATTTTAGTGGCTTCAATTTTGAGTCACCGGTCTCCTGCTTATTTGCTCAGTGGCTTAGGTGTTGCAACAGGTCTTGTTGCACTGATGTTCAGAGATACGATATTGGGTTTTGTTGCTGGAATTCAGCTTGCAGCTAATCGTATGGTCACTCAGGGTGATTGGATTGAAATGCCAAGCTATGGTGCTGATGGTTCTGTAGAAGAGGTCTCCCTTACAACAGTCAAGGTAAGAAACTGGGATAAAACAATCAGTATGATTCCTGCTTATGCTCTGATTTCTCACTCATTTAAAAATTGGCGTGGCATGGAAGAGTCGGGTGGTCGTCGTATTAAGCGCTCTTTGTTACTCGATGTTTCAAGTATTATTTTTTTAGATGCGCAAGATATCGAAGAGATGATGCGTATTGATTTGTTACAAGATCACTTGCAACAAAAGAAAACAGAACTCTCCAGTGATGAGCCTTGGTTTGCAGGTGAAAGAAAACTGACGAATATTGGTGTGTTTCGCGCTTATGTCGAAGCTTATCTCAAAGCGCACAAATTGGTGCGACAAGATATGACTTGTATAGTCAGGCAACTTGCGCCTAATGAGTTTGGTGTACCCATTGAAATTTATGTATTTGTTGCTGATATACGTTGGCGTGAATTTGAATCAATTCAATCGGATATCTTCGATCATTTATTTGCTATATTGCCTGAATTTAAGCTGAGCGCATATCAGAGACCTAGTAGCTCCGATTTGGCTACACTTGCTTATCTTACTGATTAAGTTTGATTTATGTCGGGGAGCTTCTGCGGATATTTACCTTCGATAGGGCGATAGAATGCGAAGATCTCCGTTAAAGTTTGATTAAGGTGTACGGCTTGCAAAGGCGTGCCGACTTTGATGTGTTTTCTTTTAAAGTCTAATCCTATAGGAATAATGGGAACTTTTGCTTCTCGAGCAATATAAAAAAAGCCCGTTTTCCATCGCGTCACTTGTGATCTTGTACCTTCAGGTGTAATCACAAGCTGGAAGACAGAGTCATTTTGAAAATAAGATACTAAAGATGTGGCCTGTTTATTTTTTTGTGATCGGTCAACGGCAATACCGCCTATAGAACGCAGTAATTGACCGAAAATGGGTATAAAAAGCTCTGATTTAGCTAAAAAGTAGGGGTTGATATTTTGACTACAACGATATAAGTAACCTACTATAAAATCCCAATTACTTGTATGTGGCGCAACAATAATAACGCAGGAAATTTCTCGATTCCATGGATCGTAAGTCCATCCATTAAGCTTCAGTAGCGAGCGACATAACCAAGACAGCATATTTTTGATTGACTTTTAGACTATGTTTTAAAGTATAGTTTAAATTCTCACATGTGAGAACTCGTTCTTGTTGCTATAATCTTATTTATTGTATGTAGAAGACCATATATACTATGCGCTCTTTATTTATGATTGAATTAAAAGGGTTTTTCTATGTCGCAAATTGCGATTTATCCAGGAACATTTGATCCTATTACAAATGGTCACCAAGACCTTATTGAACGTGCATCCAAACTATTTTCTCAGGTTGTTATTGCTGTGGCTGCCAATCCATCTAAGCAACCTTTATTTAATCTAGAAGAACGCGTTGCGATGATTGAAGAACAAACACAGGCTTTTTCAAACGTTAAAACCGTGGGCTTTTCTAAACTACTGGTGAATGTAGCCAAAGAACACCAAGCACAGGTTCTTATTCGTGGCTTAAGAGCTGTATCTGATTTCGAATATGAATTTCAACTTGCAAACATGAATCGTCGCCTTCACCCAGATTTAGAAAGTGTCTTCCTTATCCCTGCAGAGGAAAATGTGTTTATTTCTTCAACATTGGTCAAAGAAGTCGCTTCCCATGAAGGTGATGTCAGTCAGTTTGTTGCACCTGAAGTTTTAAAAGCGATGCAAATGAAGATGAAGATGAAGTGAGAATCAATTCTCCATACATATATTGTTTTTATAAAATTAAAAAATTAAACATTTTTTTAACTCTTTTCTGGAGCATTTGCCGATTATTCTTTACTATTAAATTTTGATGTTTTCTCTGTTTAGAAAAACATAAGGATATGGAAAGTAAATGCTTAGAAATATATTACCTTTATTTTTGTCTGTAGCCTTGATAGCACTAGGTGTTTATTATCAGGCTCAGTCTCTATCTTTAGCACTTGCTTTTGTTGCAGGTGCCTTCTTTATAAAGTCGTTAGATATGGCTATAAGTAGCTATCTTGCAAAGCGTTTAACTCTTTACATTGGTAATTTACCCTATAAAGCCCACGAAAATGCTGTACGAGATTTATTCTCACAATATGGAGAGGTTTACTCTCTTAGATTGGTTAAAGATAGGTTTACAGGTAAAAAAAAGGGCTTTGGTTTTATTGAAATGCCTATTAGAGATGCTAAGCGAGCTTTAAAGAAGCTAAATGACTCGATCTTTCAAGAGCGCACTCTTATTGTTCGTATTGCGAAATCACAAGATGAGAAGGAACCGTCATAGTAGTTCAGGTGTGAAAAGGCTTGCATTGGGCACATAAGTTTGAAAGTGCTCAAAACCTAAATGTTTGAGATTTTCTTTTAGTTTGGTGGATATGTTCTGTGTATCACAGTAAGTATCAGGTTGTTGAATAGATGCATCGTTTGAAGTATGGATTAAAGTTTCTACACGATTCACGATTGCATCTCCTGAATCAATAGTACGTATCGACTTGGGTAGCAGAGACTCGATTTCTGTTTTAAGTAGGGGAAAGTGTGTGCAGCCTAAAACAAGCACATCATTTTTAGGATCAACCTGATCAATAATTTGCTTAAGTGTTTGGGTGCAGAAGGTGTGATGGCGTACTTTATGCTCAGCAAGCTGTACCAGTTCTGAGCTCCCAATTTTTTGAACATGACAGTCTTTTGCAAAAGTGTGTATTAAGTCTTGTGTATAGTTGCGTGAGATGGTCGCAGGTGTTGCGAGTAAAGCAATATGCTTTGTTTGGGTAGCTTGTGCAGCAGGTTTTATAGCAGGTATAACTCCGACAATAGGTAAGCTTAACTGGGCGCGTAAGTAGGGAAGCAAAAGCGTACTGGCTGTGTTGCATGCAAGTACAATAAGCTGCGGATTTAATCTGTTGACATATGCCATGATTATAGGAAGGCATAATTCAATCAATTGCGTATCATTGAGTTCTCCGTAAGGTAGGTTCTTACTATCTGAAACATAATAATAAACCTCACTGGATAAAGTCTGTTTGAGCTTTTTATAGATGCTTAAACCACCTAAGCCGGAATCAAAAATGAGAATAGGTTGTTTCAATATAAAATAGCCTTAAATTATATGTAGAGGAATGTTTGTGATACAGCTTCTGTATCGCTGCGATGCTTATTTTAATATAAATTAGGTCTAGTTTAAAGTATTTGCACTCTTTGAAGCGCTTTACGAAAGCGCATGGAACGATAAAGAATCTAGATGAGTTGTAAATGATAAGGTTAATGAAATTGTTATCTGAATTTGATATGCTGACATACTACTTTGAATAATTTAACTTTTATTAGACAGCATAAATAATGAAATCATTCCAATCTACCCTATTGAGGCCACTGTGCTGGTTTTTTAAGCTGTGCGTAAAACTATGTATGCGTAGTATTTTGATTCCTAGTTCTCCTGTAAGAGAGTTAGGTATAGATTTAAATCGTCCCATTACTTACATTCTACGCTATGAGTCTTTCATTGATCTCGTTGCTCTTGAGCAGCAGTGTAAAAAAATAGGGTTGCCTAGCCCTCTGTCTCCTCTTTATCTAGCTGGACGTGAACAAGCCCGTGTAACGTGGATTACACCTAAAGATTCGCGTCATGCACAAGAGCATATTACTTTCTTTAAAAATTTACTTACATTACATCAGCAAGATTCTGACTTAGATGTGCAGCTTGTACCTGTGAGCTTATTTTGGAGTCGATGTTCTGAAGTTAAAAATCAAGGATTGATATTTACACTGCTTGGACGCCACTCTCCCAAAATATTTAAAAAGTTTTTGCAAGTTTTACTACTTGGTCGTCGTAGTTCATTACAGTTGTCTAAACCTGTTTCATTGCGTTATATGGCTGATAATCATGGAACAGATGAACGTATTGCACATAAGTTGTCACGTGTAGCACGTGTGCACTTTAAAAGATTGCATCGAGCTATTATTGGACCTGAATTACCACAAAGAAGTAAAATTATTAGCTCAATGATGAGTAGTGAAGCTGTAATCCAAATTATTGAAGATGAAGTCAAGTCAAAAGGTATTACAAAGCAAGAAGCGGAAAAAAAAGCGTACACTATTTTAAATGAGATTGCTGCAAACTACACAGATGATATGATGATCTTCGCAAACTATATACTCACTTGGGTATGGAATAAAGTTTACAGTGGTATCACAATCCGAGGTACAGAAAGAGTGCGCCGCTTGGCACAAGAAGGGCATAGTATTGTGTATGTCCCTTGTCATCGTAGTCATATGGATTATTTACTGGTTTCTTATATTTTGTACCAAGAAGGTATCTTACCTCCTCATATTGCGGCGGGCATAAATTTAAATTTTTGGCCAGCAGGACCTGTCTTCCGTCGAAGCGGAGCATTCTTTATGCGTCGTAGTTTTAGTGGTGATAAATTTTATGCTTCCATATTTAGAACATACTTGGATCAACTGTTCAATAAAGGGTATTCCGTTGAATTTTTTACAGAAGGAGGTCGCTCTCGAACGGGTCGACTTCTTCAGCCTAAAACAGGAATGCTTGCCATGACAACACAGAGTTTTTTGCGTGGATTGGATCGTCCTATTTCTCTAGTTCCAGTTTATTTAGGTTATGATCATGTGATGGAGGTCTCGACTTATCATAGAGAGTTAGCGGGACAAAAGAAGAAGCAAGAGTCAGTTTGGCATATTTTTAGCGCTCTAAAACGATTAAAGAATTATGGTCAATGTTATGTGAATTTTGGTAAACCTATTACTTTACACAAGTACTTTAATCAAAACTTTCCTGAATTTTGTAAAGCACCAGATATAACTCAAGATCAAAAACCGGCTTGGTTGACGCCTGCTGTCAATCAGTTAGCGGTTGACTTGATGGCGCGTATTAATAATGCAGCTTCTGTCACCTCGGTTTCTCTTACGTCTCTTATTTTACTTTCGGTGAAACAAAATTCACTGGAGAGAAGCTTACTGGAAAAGCAGCTTAACTTATCATTACATTTATTGCGCCATGCGCCCTTGAGCGACGATATGATGGTGCCTGATTTTCAGGGTGTAGAGATGTTGAATCAGGTGATAGAGCTAGGTAAGGTCGAGTGTATCACAGATGATTTCGGCGAAATGGTGGTGTTAGATGAACAAAAAGTCGTTTCTATGGTTTATTACCGCAATAATATTTTGCATTTAATGAGTCTTCCAGCATTGCTTGCGCTTTTTCTGAGTCAAAAAGAGCAACTTTCTAAAGAAGCACTAAAGCAAAGAGCTGTATTGCTGTTTCCTCTATTTAAGTTGGAGTTTTTTATTGAACTCAGCGAGCCTTTAGATTACTTCGAGCGTATCATACAAGGTATGATTGATATGGAGATCTTAATTGAAAAAGAGAATAAGCTCACTGTTGTAGAAGCACAGCGTACTTGTTTACAGATTTTGGCTGGAACCGCGGATGAATCAATACAGAGATATGCTATTTTATTTCATGTTTTAAAATCTGAATCGGACATGAGTCGTCCTGATTTAGAAAAAAAATGTCATGCGCTTGCTGTGCGTTTAGGTCAATTAACAGGTGTTAATGCACCAGAGTTCTTCGATAAAAAACTCTACAGCCAATTAGCATTGAAACTCAAAAACTATTTAAGTGATGATATAGATCAAGAGATACACAATATCGCTCAGCACCTCAATCAGCTTTTACCTGATCATATATTACAGAATTTGCTGCAAGCTCAATTATCCTCTTAAAGCTTTCTGGGCGTTATCAAGGAAAAATTCAAAAACAGAAAAGTCTTGTTTTTGATAGGTAAATCTTCGAGCGCGCCCCCATATTAAGGGGGTTTCGTTGTTATAGTTCTCGGTAGAAATTATCTTGGGCTGCATAACTTTGGGGATACAGGTAAAGCTAAGGTGCGTTTGTTTGATTTGAGGATGGTTAAAAAGCTGCTCTCCTAAAGGCTTTGTACCAAGCTTAGATATATCAAAAGGTAACTGAAGCAATAAAGTTTCAGGTAGAGCTGTGCGCGCGAATATCCAAGGCTTATGATTAACACACAAAAGAACATCTCGTTGCCATATCCCATTTTCTACGTCTTCCGTCCAGCCTTGATATAAGAGTTCAACATGGAAGAAGCCTTGTGCTTTTAATTTTTGAGTTAGGCTATCTTTGCTCATCAGCCATAACTTTTCTCTTTTACAGAGCTGCTTCTCCTGAATAAGAAAATGATTTGAATGCCATGTCAAAGGTAAGGAAAAGCAAGATAAATGCATAGGTGCTCCTGATCTAAATCTACTTTGTAAGCTTAACATAATTTAAATTTTCTTGTTCCTCTGTCTATGTATGTAAAATGCGACTATTATTGTAAGTAGAGTATTAAGGTGAAGTAACTATGATTAAGAAAATCGGATTTATCGTATATTTATTTCTTATATTCGGATCTTTTGTTGCTCAGGCTGAGGAAGAAGCAGAAAGTGTAAATATACCTTTTTACTTTCCGATGGAGCCTGATATCGTAACGAATTATGCGGCTTTGGGTTTTAAATTGAGTTATGTTCGAGTTGCAGTGAGCGTTATGGTCAGTACAGCAAATGATTTACTTGTAATCGAGCATCATGAACCTTTACTAAGAGCTGCTTTCGTAGCGTTGCTTGGCTCTGAACCTGAACATAAAGTGAAGTCAAGCGCAGGAAGAGAAGCTATTCGCAAAGAGTGTTTGCGCATAGCCAATAGTTTGATTGAATCTGAAACAGGTTATAGCATTATTGAAGATATACTGTTTACTAAATACATTTTTAACTAGAGAAATCTTTTTCAAAAAGTCCTTTTTTACAGTCAATATAACCTTGAATCATACCACAACACAACCCGCCAACGTGCACGCCGTTGGCTACAGCTATGCCTAACAGATCCGTAAAACCTAGTATCAGCCAAAAAAACATAAAACCAAAATAAGCATGCGGTAAATAAAGTCGCCTTTGATGCGTCATCCATTGCAAAACAAAAAAGTAACCTAATAATCCATAGACCACCCCAGAGAGGCCACCAAAGTTAGAGTCGGCTACAAAGAACTGGGTTAAGCTCGCCATTAAACCTGTTGTTAAGAATAATTCCACAATCTTTGATGAGCCGAGTTTCTGTTCTATCTGACCTGCTAATTGCCACCACCATAGTATATTAAATACCAAATGTAATATAGAAAAATGGAGTAGGTTGGGTGTAATAAAACGCCAGAATTCAACAACAGAATCTGCAGAGATAACTTTGAAAAAGCCCAAAGCATTAAAAATAAAATAACCTAGCCCAACTTTCATGCCTAAAAATAAAAGGATCGACAAGCCCATAACAAGCTGAGTGAAAAGACCAGATTGTCCCTTTATATTTTGCCAAAGGCTTGTGCTTTGGTACGGATTTTTAAATTGAGTACCCGTATTTCCTTGATGCCAAGATGCGATACGATAGCGAGGATGCTCTGGTTGTTTGACAAATTGGTGCCACTCTTGCTGTGCTTGATCTACATCTTCTTGCTTATGTACAACCAAAGCAAAATGATGATCTTCTTGAATAATAGAGATATCTATGTGCTGCACTTTCATATAATCAACGAAAGCTTGCGCAAGACGTGCGTCGGATATGCGGCCAATGATCATAATGAAGAGGGTTGTTCTGATTGTACCCAAGCTTGATAACCACCATCAAGGCTGTAAGTATCATCAAAGCCTAACTCTAATAAGTATTGCGCTACTTTTTGTGACATAATACCGTGATAACAGACGACAACGACAGGATCTTCAAACTCAGCACGATTAACAAAGTCTTCCAGTGTATCATTTGAAAGATTAAATGCGTTATCGATATGTCCATGATAAAAGCTATTATGATCTCTTACATCCAGAATATGCATATTTGGATGATTGCGCATAAGCTCTTTAAGACCTTTAACTGAAATATGTTGAAAACTTGACATAGTTTTTTAACCTGTAGTGAAAGCTTTATAGCGTTATTATTCCGAATTAAAATTTTATTTGTATCTTCGAGCATTATACTACATTCTTTTATCTCCACCTACTGAATATGATCAAGTTCATGCATCAGTAGTTTGGGATGCAACATTTTAGGCTTTATTGCATCTAATCTACATGTAATATATAAATATGAAGGATAATAACAAGAAATGACTGAAAACGAGTTTAGAGAAAAACGACGGTTTATATCAAGGTTAATTTCTGATTTACATCAATATGGCACATCTACCCATGCTCTTGAGGGAATGGTTGAAGAGGTTGCTGCTTTTTTCTATTTGGAAGTTGCATTAATTGCAACACCTACATCCGTTAATTTTACTTTACGCTCCTATGATAAAGAGTATGAATATACTAACTGCTTAAGACTTTTACCTAAATCTCCAAATCTAGGTTCTCTAGCTGATGTACACACAACAATACGTCAAGTTGTTCAGTATAAACTGACTCTGAAAGAAGCTAATTATGCTTTAGATGAGATTAATATAAGCGAGCATCGCTATAGCCTATGGATAAGAGCTTTAGCTTTTGCTGCGGCTGGAGCGGGTTTTGCTATGTTAACAAAATCGACCTTAGCTGATGTGGTTTGTTCTGCTGCATTAGGTGTTATTGTATTTTTGGTAAGCTGGGTTGCTGAGCATCAAAATCGTATTGCAGATATGTTTGAACCACTGATAACGCTTTCAGCATCATTGATTGCTTCTTTTATACAAAGCCTAGGGTTATTCGCTTTAAATGTTGAGCTTGTTGTTTTATCGAGTGTGATTATTTTTATTCCAGGTTTATCTTTGACAGTCGGGTTTAATGAGTTAGCTAAAAGACATCTGGTCTCTGGAACTGCAAAAGTAATGGACGCTATGATGAGTATGTTCAAGTTATATTTTGGTGGGTTTTTAGGTTTAGCTATTTCTCAGCATCTATGGAGTGTGGCAGATGCTCCTTTATCACCTGTTTTACCTGAATGGACAGTTTGGTTTGCTGTAGCCATATTATGTGGTGCGCTCGTAGTTGTTTTCAATAATCGCTTACGAGATGCTTTTTTTGCTATTTTGGCTGGATTTATTGCCTATGGTGTGAATGTACTAGTTAGTATGTACTTTGATAACTTACTAGGTGTCTTTGCAGGTGCATTTGCTCTAGGTTTGTACTGTAATGCTTTTTCTTGGTTCGCCAATGCTCCAGCATCTCTTTTGGTTTTACATGGTCTAGTGGTGCTTGTTCCAGGTAGTAAGATTTTTATAGCTCTAGATAACTTAATTACAACAGATGAAATTCTGCATGTAGATCAACTTGGATCTCAAACTTTCCTTATTATTATGTCATTAATAGCAGGTTTTATTTTCTCAAATGTTTGCTTGCCTCAGAAAAATAGCTTATAGAATGCAAAAAACATCCGTTTTGTATGCAAAACAACCGCTTAAAAAGTTT
>DDNL01000084.1 GCA_002341165.1 Shewanellaceae bacterium UBA2521 | reverse complement strand
CCGAGAAAGATTAATAAAACAAAAAACAGCTTCTATGAATCAAATGCGTGGCTTGCTGATTAATTTTGGTTTATTTATGCCACAAGGTCAAAATGCCTTCGAAATAGTAGAAGAAATAGAGACAACCACCAACTTATGTCAGCTAGACCAAGACAAGGATATTGAATCCGAATGGGTGTTTTCACCTTCAAGCACATAGGTACAGATTTCATTAAGAGTGCAAGCATGCTTGCTAAACTCGAATATATGTCTTGTGTTGTTCCTTCAAGTGGGTGTCTTCGTTTTGTATTCGTTTTGTTCTTGTTCTGGTTCAAATGAGTGTCTTGCTTTTCGTTCATTGCTTTTCTTTGAGTTGTGATGAAATGGGCTTTTCTAAATGAGTCGTGCATGCACCATAATAGTTTGTTCTATCAAGACAAGGCATAAAAGATGGGTTTAGGATAAATAACTTGTGATAAAAGAGAGTAATTAAAAAAAGAAAGTAATTATATATCTCAGTTTTTTTTAATAACTAAAGGAGTTGTATGTCATCATTCCTGATGTTGAATATTTTAGCGTAAATATGAGAGTCATTTATGCTCTTATCAATACCAAGAAATATGGGTAAATACAGATATTACATACGAGTGATTTAGAAAAATAAACTATCATCAATAGTTGTACTCAAACTACTCATTTTATCTTTATTATCTCTCCCTACAAGGCAGATGACTGAATAACTTTCTGCTACGCTTAAACTATGGAGACTGAAACACGTACGCAGGAAGGACGTTCATATGAAAGCCTCTCTTCAGTTAAAACTTCATCAGCAGCTCACAATGACTCCGCAGCTACAGCAAGCTATACGTTTGTTGCAGCTCTCATCTTTAGAGCTTCAACAAGAAATTCAGCAAGCTGTTGAAGCGAATCCTTTGCTCGACGCTGAAGAGCTCTATGATACGCAGGTCAAAGAAGAAGCTACGAAAGATGAACATGAAGAGAAGAGTGCTGACTCATTATGGGAGTGGCAAAAGAATTCAGGCTCGCATTCAAGTGTATCTCAATCTGATGATGTTTTAGTACAAAATGCTGTGACTGAATCACTCCAAGATTATCTGCTATGGCAACTTGATTTAACCCCTTTTTCCGAGAAAGATAGAACCATTGCTATTTACGTGATCGATTCTATCAACGAAGAGGGCTATCTGATACAGGATATAGATGATATTTTCTCTATGGTCGATAGTCGTCATATTACTCATGATGATGTAGAAACCGTGGTCAAAAGAATACAGCATTTTGATCCTATAGGTGTGGGTAGTCGTACATTACAAGAGTGTTTATTGGTACAATTAGAGCAATTTCCGGAGAAGACACCTTGGTTAAAAGAGGCCAAATTTCTGCTTTCTAACCACATTAAGATATTGATGGCGAAGGATTTTCGCCTTCTGACCCGCAAAGCCAAACTCAAGGAGGAGCAATTAAAATTAGTTATGAGTCTTATTCAAACTTTAAATCCAAAGCCTGGGTTATCGCACCAATATCAAGATTGTCAGTTTGTTGTACCTGACGTGTATATGAGGCGTGCGGCTCATGGATGGAAAGTTGAGCTAAACCCCAGTAGTACACCGCGTATTAATATTAACCAAAAATATGCCTCACTTGTAAACACATCACTCAAAAAATCGGATAATCAGTTTATTAAAAATCACTTACAGGAAGCCAAGTGGTTTATCAAAAGTCTTGAAAATCGTAATGATACCCTTTTGAGGGTGGCTCAATGTATAGTGAATTTCCAAGTGAATTTTTTTGAGTTAGGTGAAGAAGCGATGAAACCTATGGTCTTAAATGACATCGCTATGTCGCTGGAAATGCATGAATCGACAATTTCTAGAGTAACCAATCAGAAGTATATGCACACACCTAGAGGTGTTTATGAGTTGAAATATTTTTTCTCAAGTCATGTTTCAACCGCTTCAGGAGGAGAGTGTTCGTCTACGGCTATACGTGCTTTGATTCGAAAGCTGATTGCCGCAGAAAATCCTAAGAAACCATTAAGTGATAATAAAATAGCGCAGTTGCTTGACGCAGAGGGCATTCGTATAGCAAGGCGCACAATAGCAAAATATAGGGAAGCTATGATGATTCAACCATCGAATCAGAGAAAAACATTATAACGATAGAAATAAGGAGAGGTTTATGAGAATTGACTTAACAGGTCACCACCTTGAAATTACAGAAGCACTAAAAGAGTATGTTCATAATAAATTTACCAAGTTAGAGCGTCACTTTGATCACATTAACCATGTCCATGTTGTGCTGAATGTTGAAAAGCTACAACAAGTTGCAGAAGCAAAACTTAATTTACCAGGAACCGAAGTATTCGCTTCATGTGAGCACAGTGATATGTATGCTGCAATTGATATACTGATTGATAAATTAGACAGACAAGTTTTAAAGCACAAAGAAAAGTTAAAGAAACATTAATCTTACTTAAAAAAATAAGTTATATCAGTCAAGGCTCTATATAAAGAGCCTTGATTGTTTTGAGCCTCATGATAAATTAAGCTTCGCCTGCGATTTTCATGGACTCGATCAGTACAGCACCTGTCTTTAAACTAGAGCGTGGATCGGGTTCGTTATCGATACCGATGATTTGTTGATACATCTCTTTTAGGTTGCCAGCAATTGTGATTTCTTCGACAGGGTATTGAATCTCACCATTTTCGACATAAAATCCAGCAGCACCGCGCGAATAATGTCCTGTAACAATATTGACACCTTGTCCCATGACTTCAGTGACTAAGATGCCTGTATCCATTTCTTTAAGTAGTGCTTCATGGCTCATATCTGTATGAGAAACCTGCCAATTATAAATACCTCCAGCATGACCTGTAGAAGGTAAATTCATTTTTTTGCCTGAGTAGGAGGTCAGTAAATAGGTTTGCAATACACCTTGATCAATAATGGTGCTAGGCTGAGTTTGGATACCTTCTGCATCAAAGGGTGCACTGGCTAGCCCTTGCAGGATATGTGGATTTTCTTGAATAGAAATAGATTTCGGAAAAATAGGCTGCCCTAAACTATCAAGTAAAAAGCTGGATTTGCGGTAAAGATTACCACCACTAATTGCCGAAACAAAATGACCGAATAATCCTGTGGCGACGTTACGATGAAAGATAACGGGTAAGTTTTGGGTTTTGAGCTTTCTTGCATTAAGTTTGGCTTGCGCTTTGTGCGCTGCTTCTTGACCTATGATTTCAGGACGGGCCAAAGCATCAAATTTTCTGTGCTGCGTATAGTCGTAATCGCGTTGCATTTTATCCTGATTTTTAGCGATAGCAACAGTACTCATGCTGTAACGGCTGCTGATATAGCCTTCTAGAAATTGATGAGAGTTACCATAAACTTTTAAGCCATAATGAGCGTTGGCACTGGCTCCATCGGACATATGTGCGCCAGCATCGAGTGCAGCTTGTTCACTGCGTATTGCCATATTAGTCAGTTGTTCTGGTTCAACTGTATGTTGATGGTACAAATCCAGATCTAAAATCTTGCGAGCGAGGCGGTCAGGGTCTGCCAAGCCATGACAGGGATCTGCTTCGGTCAGCTGAGCAATGCGACACGCTGCTTCGACTGTTTTTTCTATAGCTTCTCGGCTTAAGTCTGATGTCGAGGCTGAGCCTTTACAGTTCTTGGCATACACCGTGATACCTAAAGCGCCGTCTTGATTAAATTCAACGGTTTCAAGCTCGGTATTACGAGTAGAAACAGATAAGCCTTGTTGACGGCTCATATCGACTTCAGCTTGATCGGCTCCTTGTTTTTTTGCGTAATCTAACGCATGTTGCACTGTGTGTTTGATCTCTTCTAAATCTTTTTCTAGCTGTTGCTTTGTATTCACATGTTCACCTATTTGAGGCTCTTAGCTCTTTATTTATCTCTGAGCTATAAGATGGTATGATCGCCGCCTGAGTTTAGTCATGATGAAGTCTTATGTCAAAATCTAAAAAAACACAGTCGGCCGAGCACGACGATAATTTTATAAGTAAATCACAACGCAAGCGCGATGTGGAAAAATTGCAAAAGTTAGGGCAAGAGTTGGTAGGTCTATCTCCTCAGCAGTTGAGTGCGTTGAAACTCGATGAACAGCTGATGGAAGCGATTACTCTGGCCCAAAAAATCAAAAACAAGCACGAGGCATTCCGTCGTCAACTTCAGTATATTGGCAAAGTTATGCGTCAGGTCGATGCCACTGAAATTGAGCAGCAGCTGTCTCATATTCGTCAAGAAAGCTTAGAGTCAAAAAATCAGCAGCATCAGCTTGAACAATTGAGACGCGAACTGATTGAGCAGGGCGATGCGCGCTTACAACCTTTACTCAACGAGCATCCTCATTTAGATAGGCAAGTGCTACGTCAATGGATCCGCCAAGCTCAAAAAGAAGCGCAGTCTAACAAGACACCTAAAGCAAGCCGTGCTTTGTTTACTTATTTGCGCGATCACTTGTTTTCATCATAAAGTGTATATACAGTGAAGCGGTAACTTATGCTGTACCGCCTACTGTCATTTTATCGAGCTTGATCGTAGGTTGACCTACACATACAGGTACACTTTGTCCGTCTTTACCGCAAACGCCGACGCCTTTATCGAGCTCTAAGTCATGACCTATCATCGAGATCTGCGACATAGACTCTGGCCCATTACCTATTAAGGTTGCGCCTTTAATGGGACGGGTAATTTTGCCTTTTTCGATGAGATAAGCTTCAGAAGCCGAGAAAACAAAGCGTCCTGAGGTAATATCAACTTGTCCACCACCAAAGTTAGGCGCATAGATACCTTGGTCAACCGAAGCGATGATCTCTTGCGGATCATGCTGGCCTGCGAGCATAAAGGTGTTGGTCATGCGGGGCATAGGTAAGTGAGAGTATGACTCTCTACGGCCATTACCTGTTGAAGATTGTTGCATTAATTTAGCATTGAGCTTATCTTGCATGTAGCCTTTTAAAATACCATCTTCAATCAAGACTGTATGTTGGCTTTGCACGCCTTCGTCATCAATAGATAATGAACCTCGGCGGTTTGCTAGCGTGCCATCATCGACCACAGTTACACCTTTCGCTGCAACTTGCTGGCCTATTTTACCGCTGAATGCCGAGCTACCTTTTCTGTTGAAGTCGCCTTCAAGACCATGACCTACAGCCTCATGTAATAAGACGCCTGGCCAACCTGAACCCAGAATAACAGGCATTTCACCTGCTGGAGCGGGCACGGCTTCAAGCTGTACCTGTGCTTGTCTTACTGCTTCTTTAGCATAGCTGAGAGCTTGTATTTTGCCTTCGCTGTCTTGAGCTAAAAACACATGATAGTCATGACGACCACCGCCACCTGAGCTCCCACGCTCACGCTGCTCACCTTCTTGCAAGACGACGCTGCAGTTTAAGCGGGTCAGTGGGCGAATATCTGCTGCAAGCGTTTCGTCACTGGCGCAAACTAAAATATGCTCGTGTACACTGGAGAGGCTTACAACGACTTGTATGACACGGTCATCTAAGCTGCGTATGTGCTCATCCAGAGTTTGTAAAAGGCTGATTTTATCTTGCTCCGAACAAGAAGTAATAGGGTTAGTTTGCGCACTGCAAGCTTGCAGTGGCTTAGATTGAAAAGCTTGAACTGATTTGTTTTGGCCAGATTGTGCAATACTGCGTGCAGCCAATACCGAACGCTCTAATGCTGTTTTAGATATTTCATCAGCATAAGCAAACCCTGTTTTTTCTCCAACAACGGTACGCACTCCAACACCTTGTTCTATGTGAAAACTACCGTTCTTAATAATTCTATCTTCAAGTACCCATGTTTCATGATGTGAATCCTGAAAATAAAGATCACTGAAATCAATTTTATGCTGGTGTGCAAGAGAGAGCATATCATGCAACTGACTGAGCTCAAGCTCATTGGGTAGAAGGAGTTTACTGGATACAGTTTCTATCATATTTTTTATCTTCTCTTGGTCTTTTTAAGACTTAATTTGTGGTTGTTCAAAACGGCGATGATGCGCTATGGGCATACTTTTTCTTATTTGATGTAAACGTGTCAAGCTTAGTGGGCTGGAAAGCCAACCTAATCCTGTTTTTTGCCCTATGATTTCGCCCCAAGGATCTATGAGCATAGAGTTGCCCCATGTTTTTCTATTGTTTTGATGTGCACCATATTGTGCACTGGCAGCAATAAAGCATTGTGTTTCAATAGCTCTTGCTTGAAGTAAAACTTGCCAGTGTGGTTTGCCTGTGACTTCAGTGAATGCAGCAGGTACAGCAATAAGCTCTGCTCCTTTCAACCTTAATTGTTGGAAAAGCTCAGGAAAGCGTAAATCATAACAGATTGCAATACCGATTTTAATAAAGCCTAAATCAAAAACTTGAGTTTGGTTGCCCGCTTGATAGGTTTTACTTTCGACATAATAGTCGCTTTTTGTGCCCAGATCAGCATCAAATAAATGTATTTTATCATAATGACCGATAATAGTACCTTGGTCATTATAAACAAGAGTACGATTCCAGATATTTTGGGAGTCGGCTTGAATGGGGAGTGTGCCAGCAATAATATGCGTTTTATGTTTTTGTGCAAGTTCACCGAGCCATTGTTGTATTTGCCCTTGATAAGGTGATTCAGCGATTTCAAGTTGTTGTTGTTTCTCTCGGCCAAATAATAAGACACACTCAGGTAACACCGCTATTCTCGGATGTTCATCTTGTTCTGGTAACGCATTAAACTGTTGCTCAACCCACAACTTGTTTTCTTCTAGAGATTCGCTTGAGCAAGCTTGTAGAATGTCAACATGAAACATAGATACTCCTTGATCACAGTTCAAAAGATAGCTCGAGATAAAGCGTGCCTTGCTTATTCATAATTATAGGCTTTATATCATACTCTATTGGAATACGTGCGCTTTTATTCACATCGTTTTATTTTCGGTTTTGCTCGCTTCTGTCTACGACATCTTTGGGCACTTCAATTGAGGTTTCATCACGACTGACTTCAGTGAGAATGGGATCATCTATGGTACCTGTTACGTCGTATTTAATTTCAGAAATGACATCGATTACAGGCTCTATAGCTTTGCTGGCAGCAAAAGCAAGCAAACCTGCTACAGGTGTACCTGCGAAGAATAAAACAGCCGGAACACTCGAAGCAAGCTTAGGTGTGATGCGTATATTTAAGTCCAGCTCTTCTGTGGGTAAATTGCTAGAGCCTTTCACTTCTATACCTGCAGTAAGTCCATCTATAAAAGTATTTTTTGTAGAAAGAACACCTTTATTCAGTACTAGATCGCCTGTGAAGCTATCAAAATGAAAGCCTTCTTCAAAGTAATCACTAAAATCTAGTGTGAGTTTGCGTACTAAACTATTTAAGCTCAGTGCTGAGATAAAACGTGCATTTTTATCGTCGATATTAGATAAAACACCACGGTTCATAGAGAAGTTAATCTTACCTGTAGCTTCTTGCCATTGTGTCGTGAAAGGTGTACCGTTCCAACTCACTTCACCTTGAGCAATCAAATCTTCGGCTTTAATCGATTTTTGGTTGAGGTTGACCTTTTTCATGAGATCTTCTAGTTTTTTGGACTCAATGAGAAAGTTGATGTTCGTTTGTTCTTGCTTATTCTCTTTTGTCCATAGAGCACTGAGTCTCATCGTGTTTGTGTCATCGTTGATGGCAAAAGTCTGGATATGATAGCCATTTTTTATAGGCGCACCTTGGAAAACAACATTTTTCATGGTTTCTTTGTTGATGCGTAATTCAGCTAAATTGACCGCTAAAGGAGGAAGATCATCCATTAAATCACGACTTTTACGTTTTATTTTTTTGATCTGTTTATCGTTTTGTGGTGCGTTATTGATATCCAGCTGTAGATAATTAGCGACAAGTTTCAGGCCTTGCTTACGCCAGTCTGGATAAAAAGTGAACAATCCTTGTAAGCGATCAGAATCGACGTCGACTATCCAGCCTTGATCGCTTTTATGACCTTCTACTTTGATATGCTTAGCTTCACTATCAAAGGCATCAAGCTGCTCAATTTGACCATGAATACTGCGTAGTGCAACATCTTGACCTGAAGCTTTGAGACGAGGTTTGATATTTTGGTAACTCGAACCTAGAGCTTTAATGACTTTCATCCAAGGATCAAGCTGAGTGCGTTTGAAGTCAAAAACGAGGTGCCCTTGCTCTTTAGCTTGCGGATCATTTTGATTGAAAAGTCGTCCTAGTATCAGGTTATAGTAGGTTTTAGATGTATCTTGGTCGTGTGTGACTTCGGCATTACACTCCATACGCTCACCTAAATGAGCATAAATGAGAGATTTTTTTTCATCTCCTGTAATGCGCACGGCAAATTCTTCTTGTTGATGAGGCGGTTTATATAAAGGCGATGGGAACTTTAGAGCAACATTTTCGAGATCTGATTTTAATTCTATATCTAAGTTATGTCCCTTATTATGAAGCAATAAACTAAGCTGACCTTGCCAGTTTAAATCTCCAGCGTAAAAGGGTTTTAGTGCTTTACCTTGAGGAATATTCAGAGCATCAAGTGGCCATTTGCCGTGCATATTGAGCTTTACAACATATAAGTCTTCATCTTGATCGGCATGTGTTTGAGCTTGTAAATGAACAACTTCATCATAAATTCTAAATTTTAGGTTTTCACTCGTAATAGTATCATTGTTAAAGATCACCTTGCCTTCAGCCTTATCAAACTGAATACCGGGTTTGCTAATGTAAATAGGATTATCCTTGAGCGTGATGACACCCTGTGTATTAGATTGAATGAGTTCCGAATTAAACAAAGGGATTTGCAAATTAACTTTAGCGTGCAAAGGGGCGGAGATTTGAATGACATCTAAAGTCTTCCCCACTGAATTTTTCAAGGGGCTTTTCTTCATGAGCTTGGTGAGATCTTGCCCATCAGTACGACTTGAAATATCGACCAGCAAAATAGGCTCACTATCGAGCTTTGGAATGCCGATATAAGCTTGTGCAATGTCATTGTTCAGGATTTTACCCTGTTCAATTCGTAAGTGCATGGTTTGATCTTGGAAAAGAGCATTAAGCCTTAAGTTGTCTATGTTTGGCCAATCGGGTTGAAATTTAAACTTTGCTTCATCCAGAGTAAACTGTGTTTGGAATATTCCCTGATTTTGTGCATAAGGATATTGATTGAGATGACCATACCAAAGTATGTGCCCCTCTCTTATATCGCCTTGCACGAAGGCATCAGAAAGATAGCTGTATAAGTTTTTGTTGATGGATTTTTGTGGCAATAGAGTTGAAATACGTGAGACATCTTTGATGTCAGTACGAGCATTTAAAGATAAGAATAAAGGCTCTTTCTTAGACCAGATCAGGCGAGATGTAAGCGTTGCTCTAAGATTGTTTGCCTGTAGCTGCATAGATGGAATATAGATATTTCGCTCTTGTTCATGAGGTTGATAATACATCCAATTTTCGTTAACTCTTATATTTAAGGTATCGCTAAAATATGTAGGAGCGGTGAGGCTAAAGCTTTGTGAAGGCGTGTATATTGCAGTTAAATGATCGATACCATAAACATAAAATCGCATAGGTGTGATTTTTGATGCTTGTTTTTTGTTGTTCCAAGAAAAATTAGAGAGTGCGAGCTTATGCTGAGCTGGAAATTGAGCGGATGATTGCCAACGTAAATCTTTGATTAGGCCCTCGATGTTTGACTCAATGATGTCATCAGCTGTACTGGCTGTAATCTGAGGAAAGAAGATACTTAAAGGTACTAAGTTACTGAGCTGTACTTCTTCAAGGTAAAGGCGCGTATAGTCTTTGTTATAGAGCATTGCTAAATCAAAATTTTGCCAGACTCTGCCATTAGATAGAATATGAAAGTCATGACTACTTAAGCGCCAATTATCTTGTTCGGGAAACCATTGTAATGTACCGCTGTTGATCTCTAATTTTTGTTTATGCTTTGTACTGTGCCAATTTATGCTGGAAGGCATAAATTTGAACAGCCCAGTATGAAGCTGAGCGTTTTTGATTTGCCCCCAAAATTTAAAGTTCAGGTCTGTTTGTAGTTTTAACTGATTTTCTTCAAGATAATTACTCCAGTCTTTGAGGTTCAAATTTTGGGCAAAAGTATACACTTCACCTTCTAAAGTGCTGAACTGGTTTTCATCATGTTTAAGCTTAGCTATAAGCTCAAAAGTTTCTTTCTTCTGATTATTCAGGTGACTTCGATAGACAGAGCCAAAAGCTAGATGTTCATTACCTTGATTAATCCATCGGAACTTTTCTAGCTGAAGCGGTGGGCTTCGCTTGCTTTGAGAATGAAAAGAAAGCCTCAGGTTTTTCATTTCGATTTTATCAATTTGCTCAAAGAAAAACTGGAAGAGATCACTTGATACTTCCATATCACTCGATGAAGTGAATTTATTCACATTGATATAAATATCTTCTAAATTGATATGGTTGATGCTTAAAGATTGTGAAAGTAAGCTTTCCCAAACATTAATCCGAATATCTGCATGCTCAATAAGTAGATCGAAAGTTAAGTGATCTTGCTGAGGAATAATAAAATTATTGAGCTTTAAGTTTAAGCCGTATTGTCGCCACTTTGAATCGACCGGACCAAAATGAATATCAATTTGAAATTCATCTTTGAAATAGCGACTAATTTCTTCATCAAAAGACTCTATGTTTGCCAGTAACCCTCGAAGCAAGCTAAAAAGCAATGCAAAGAGAATGATGATGCTAGCAAGAAAAACTCTAACATAGTGGAGTATTTTGAAAAAAGCTGTTTGGTCTTTCAATGTAAATAGTACTTATTCGTTGTATAAAAAAGGTTATAGTGCGCTAGCAATTGGTGTATGCATTAATTTTATCTTGTTTTATATGCTTTGACTACCAGACTTTATGAAGTTGTTATCTCAGGTTTTCGTTAATACTTGGATATCTCTTTTGCCGAGAGAGTTCAAGTAAGCCTAAATAAGAAAAACGTCCAATATAGTTCACGCAGGTATCTTGTTTTAATGCTTTTTGTAAAGTTAAGTATACGTTTTTTTGGGCCGCCTTAGATGTCATGTTGATAAAATCAATAATAACTAAGCCACTGAGTTGGCGCAGGCGTAACTGACGAGCAACTTCTATTGCAGCTTCTAGATTGACCTCTTCTACGCTGTGTTCAGGGCTTATTTGACCGAGATAGCGATCGCTATTTACATCTATGACAGTCAAAGCTTCAGTAGGTTCAATAATAATAGAACCTTTACATGGTAAAGGTATATCTCTAGCTTGAGCTTGAGAAATACCTTCGTGTAATGCATGGATCAGTGCATCATCTGGGTGAGCGAAGGTTAGATCTGAGAGAGTTTGGGTTGCATATTCTTGCTGTAATTTATGTTGCACTTTAGTATCTGAAATCAGCAAAGGTGCGTTGAGATAAGCTTGATTGTCTTCAAGCCATTGCATCATCAGAGAAGCCCCTGAATGCAAGCATTGAATAGTATGTGTTTGAGCTGCTTGCTGGATTTTCTGCCACAGTGATTTGAGCGTGTGCACTTGATTTAAAAGTGCTTGTTCTGATGCTTTGGTTGCATGAGTGCGTATAACCCAACCTAAATTAGATTGAATAAATGGATGAACCAGAGCTTGTAATTGGGTTCTTGTTGCAGAGGATTTTATTTTGTTGGAAACAAGACATGTGCCAGGAGATTGCGATGAAAGTACAA
Organism: Shewanellaceae bacterium UBA2521; assembly: GCA_002341165.1. Classification (GTDB taxonomy): domain Bacteria; phylum Pseudomonadota; class Gammaproteobacteria; order Enterobacterales; family Shewanellaceae; genus UBA2521. Next base: position 8,213 of record DDNL01000084.1, on the reverse strand, counting down.
GATCTTGGGTAGCGAGACTAATAGATGATGAGACCTTCGCGCCTTTATTTTTATAGGGTGGCTTTTTGACTTGTACTATTAGCATTTGACCGACATAAATCTGTGGTGCAGATGATTGATCATGATTTGCTATGATTTGTTTCTGCATCGAATGCACAGAAGTTCCTATATCATCCAAAGGTAAATAGGCTTGTTTAGCAAGACCTATATCTACAAAGGCTGTATTGATGTGTGGTAAAATACGCGTGATTTTGCCGAGATAAATTTGATTTTTGTAATAAGGCTGATCTTGCTGATGCACAATAAGCTCATCTAATTTTTGATCCTGAAAGCGAGCTAAATAATGGATCTGTTGTTCAGTATGGATAAGCAATCTGGTGCGAGCCGAAGAAAAGTTCATAGATGTTGAGGTCTTACATGGTGTTGTGCGAGCAAGTTACGTGTTTCTACAAGAGGCAAACCTACTACAGCTGAGTAACTGCCTTGAATCGATTCAACAAAGTTACCTCCTATCCCCTGAATTGCATAACCGCCTGCTTTATCTTGAGGCTCTTGGGTCTCCCAGTAATATTGGATATCTAGTTCTGTGAGAGTACAAAAGCGGACATTGACTTGGATGAGTTGTGTGATGGTGCTTGAGCTGGTGGCTACGGCTATAGCGGTTAAAACTTGATGTGTTTGCCCTGAAAGCTGCTGCATCATAGATATAAAATCTTGTTTATCTTTAGGCTTTTCAAAAACACGATCTTTAAAACTAATGAGTGTATCTGCACCTAATACTACAGCGGATGCGTGTGTAAGCTCTAAGCCTTTTTGAGCTTTTTCTTGTGCAAGTCGTTTTACATAATCTTGAGCACATTCTTCATGATGTTGCACTTCAGGAATATTGGGGGAGACTTGTTTAAATTGATAGCCCAGTTGTGAAAGCAGCTCTTGGCGTCGAGGTGAACTCGATGCCAAGTAAAGAACAGAGTGAGGCATAAATTACTTGACCTTAAAGTGACGTCTAATTCTTCTTAAGAACCAATGTGCCCAAGGCCAAATGAGCATGTTAGAGATAATGGGTAAGAGGAACGTGGGATCAAATTTGACCTGAGAAATCACATATTCAATCCAAAAGAGAATTGTGTGATAAATAAATGATGTTGTTGTGAGAATCAACGCTTGTTGCCAGATAGGGAAGTTTCTTAGTCTTTGGTAGTTCAAAGCCACGATATAAATAATAATCGACATAGCAAGTCCTCGACTTCCTATGGTTGCACCCAATAGTAAATCAAGAATAATACCTAAGCCGCAGGCGGTAAAAACACTGTAACGATGTGGTAGGGCAAGAGCCCAGTAAGACATGACAATGAGCACCCAATCGGGTCTTAATGCATCAAACCAGTGCGGTAGAGGCATAATCTCCAGTAAGAGTGCAAACAAGAAGGTTAACCATACAATGGAAGTTGATTTAGTTTTCATAAATTGGCTTCCTGTGTTGCTGGTGTGGTGCGCACTTTATTCTTGATATTCGACGCCGCATCAGTTGGCTTAGTGCTCTGAGAGGGCTCTTTTTTTTGCGTAGGTTTTTGCTTTTTCGCTGTTTTTTCTTTTTTCACTTTTTTTGCAGGTTTTTTCTTTCTCACGGTTTTTTCTTTTTTTCTTGCCTTGGCAGACTTATTTTTGTTCAGTGTAGAATCCTTTATTTTTTTTGATTTTGCAGCTTGCTTTGTGACTTTTTGAACACTTCCAGCAGCTGCATGATCTTGATTTTGCAGTACGGTTGACTGATCAGATGTATTATTCTTGGTGCCATTGGCATTTAGCTCTGAAGCACTTGATTTGAGAACAGGAGATGCGCCTGGCCAGAGCAAGAGTAAGTACCGTACGCGATCTAGAGATGCAATAGGCTTTGCTGTCACTACGGCATAACGATGTCTTGAGTCATGCTCTACATGACTAATGCGCGCTACAGGGTAGCCTTCAGGGAAACGTCCACCTAAGCCAGATGAAACAATTAAATCACCTTTTTTAACATCTGTGCTTACTGGTAGGTGACGCAACTCGAGCTCATCAATTTCGCCTGTACCATAAGCAATTGAACGCACATCACTGCGCGCAACACGAACAGGAATAGCATGATGCAAGTCAGAGATTAATAAGACACGACTGGTCAGTGCGCCTACTTGCGTGACTTGACCGATAATGCCTTTACTATCGATCACTGTTTGACCTTCGTAGATGCCATCGCGTTGACCTACTTGTAAGACAATATAATGATGGTAGCGATCGCTTGCAACAGCCATGACTTCGGCAACGATTTTTCGGGCATCGAGCCGTTCTTGTGAACCGAGAAGAGAGCGAAGTCTGATGTTTTCTTGATGAAGATGCTCAAGTTTTTGCAAGCGCTCACTCATCATTAATTGCTGATGGAGTAATTCATGGTTTTGTTGTTCTAGATTTTCTTTATTTTCGAGCCAATTTGACATCCATTGCGCAATATAAGATGGCGTGTTTGCGGCACACTGCAATGGACTTAAAATAGATGATAGAGAGCTTCTCGCCGGTTCAATTTGATTGCGGGCAACCAAAAGCAGTAGCGAGAAAATAATAGCTAGTATCAAACGAACTTGTAAGGGTAGGCCGCGTGTAAATATTGGTTTCATATCATAGTAAAGGTGATGCAAGCATCACCTTTTTGATTAAATTTCTTCTGCAAATAAGTCGCCACCATGCATGTCAATCATCTCTAAAGCTGTACCGCCACCACGGGCTACACAAGTGAGAGGATCTTCTGCTACGACAACAGGTATACCGCTTTCTTGCATCAGAAGTCGGTCGAGATCTTTAAGTAGAGCTCCGCCACCTGTGAGAACCATGCCTCGCTCAGAGATATCTGACGCAAGTTCAGGAGGAGACTGTTCTAATGCAACCATTACTGCACTAACGATACCTGATAAAGGCTCTTGTAATGCTTCAAGTATCTCGTTGCTGTTGAGTGTAAAACTGCGCGGTACACCTTCGGCTAGATTACGACCACGCACTTCGATTTCATTGACTTCATCGCCAGGATAAGCTGTACCGATTTTATGCTTAATACGTTCAGCTGTTGCTTCACCGATTAAACTACCATAATTTCTACGTACATAATTGATAATACCTTCATCAAAGCGGTCACCACCTATACGAACCGAAGAAGAGTACACTACACCATTTAGAGAAATAATAGCCACTTCTGTTGTACCACCGCCAATATCGACAATCATAGATCCCGTTGCTTCTGATACAGGTAGTGCAGCACCAATTGCTGCTGCCATAGGCTCTTCAATAAGGTAAACTTCACGAGCTCCTGCACCTAGAGCTGATTCTCTTATTGCACGGCGTTCAACTTGGGTTGCTCCTACGGGGACACAGACTAAAACTCGAGGGCTAGGCTTAAAAAAGCTGTTATGGTGTACTTGTTTAATGAAGTGTTGGAGCATTTTTTCAGTTACATAAAAGTCTGCAATTACACCATCTTTCATCGGACGAATAGCTTGAATATTACCAGGAGTTCTTCCTAGCATTTGCTTTGCTTCGGTACCCACAGCGGCAACAGACTTTTGGCCTATACCTGGTTCACCACGGATTGCAACCACTGACGGCTCATTTAATACAATCCCTTCATCACGAACATAGATCAATGTATTTGCTGTACCCAAATCAATTGATAAGTCATTTGAAAAAAGTCCACGGAGTTTCTTAAACATGAAGCTCGCCTATTTGTAAATAATTAGATTAAAAATGAGTAAAACAACTTAATTATGCCAATGTTCTTAAATGAGCACAAGTAAAGTTACCAGAACTAATCTCTATTCTAGTCAAGAAATCCATTTGTAGAAATGAATTTATAAATAATTCTTTTTAAAATCTTTCTTGCCATGCCAGAATTCTTGGATGAGCAGAGGTGGATTGGAAAATGATTGTACTTCGGTCTTCAAAGCTGCTCACCATGGATCCCATAGGTAGATTAGTATAGTCTCCGAGGTAAAGGCCGCTGAAATGTATAGGAATAGATGAGACTTTAATTGCATATTCCATGTACTGCTTATCGGGGTTTTTGATCTGCAATATGCAAACACCTTGTTGAATTGAGCACTGTTTTACATTTTGGAAATATATAAATTGTTCTGTAGAGAGTTGGTAGGTTAATGGAAAGTAAGGTATGTTGTAATTCTCGAGTGTAAGAAATCGAGGCACCTGTTCGTTATCAAGTTTCCAAGCTTTAATAAAGAGTCGTAGCGGTGCATCATTGTTGATCGTCGCTTGCTTTTCTATATCCAGATACGCCGCATACATTTTGGCCTTGGTATCTACTATTTTATAGGACTGTTGAACCATATTGATGAGCCGAGCTCTATAAGCTTGGGTTTGAAAAAAAGTATCACTATATACGCGTTCTTCAGATGTTGTGCAGCGATCTGTTGTGGTTTGAATAATAGCTGTTGATGTGGCGCCTATATTATTTTGTTGCTGTTGTTGTTGCTGTTGTTGCTGTTGTTGTTGTTGTTGTTGTTGTTGTTGTTGTTGTTGTGTACGGTAACAGCTTCTGTAGTTTTGATCATTAAAGAAAAAGTACATTGTAGAGTTTTGTAGAGTCACACGAGGCGTGAAAGGTAAATCTTGGGTGGGATCAGGAGAGCGTGCACGTCGGTAGTATGCATAATTTGTTGAGTAAACATGGTAGTGACAACGAGAAGGATCGTCCTTAATTAAATCAAAGATGAGCGGTACATAAGTTCTACTAATTTGAGGTACTCGGACATCACTTTGAAGTAGTTGTGTATTCATCTTGATTTGAACTGTCATGTATTTCAACGATGCACGAGGACAAGATGCCTGTGTAGTCAGGTTGCCTTGATCATCTTTGATGATGAGTTCTAGATGACTTTGCAGAACAAAAGGTTGATCTTGAAAAATAAATAGGCTTGGCTCAATGGTATTGAGAGAAATGGATAAGGGATCGAATCTCAATTCGAATGTGTCGGCTTGTACCTTTGATGTGCAGCAAACACACACAAATAGCCAGAAGGACATATACCAAGATATTCTCATAGATGCACTTGGCTTAAAGCCGAGTAAGTAACTATACATAGTGATTGCTTTTTTCTTCATTGAATCTTCTACTCTCTGCGAGCCATGACTTCAAGCTTTGCTGAGCCCTGTAGGCATTGCGCTGCGCCAGCACCACAAAATCCAATGGCGCATGATGTGCTCACTTGAATGCGGTGAACTTGATTTAAAGTGTTACACGATAAGCTATCAATTTGACAGTTTTGCACTGTCTTGAGTTGTGTCTTTTTGATTTGATCTTGTACTGCAGTGGGCAATGCTTTGCAGTTTAGTCTTGTGTTGTAAGGTTTATTATCTTTGTAAAGTTGCACGAGCGCAAGCTCGGCTGCGGTATAGGAAAAAAATTTAGCTCGAGCGGAAAGAATCTCGGTCGTTGTGGCTTGATCCGTTTCTTCGATCAAGGTCAAAAGTTGTAAGGTCATGAAGCCTAGACCAAGAAGCAGAGCACATGAAATCAACAGAAGATTTCCTTGAGTCTGAGAATAAGAAGATGTAGAGCTATAAGAACGCATGATGGACCTGTATATATCTTCGAAAAGGCAAGCGTGCAGTGTCGCTGACCTGCGGTAACATTTTATAATAACCTATTTGCACATAAGCATGCTTGATATGTTTGTAACTTAAGACGGTAAAACGCTCTGTCATGGGTGAAATAGGATCATGATGAATATCTATATCAAGGCGTGTACAGTCTTTAAATTGTGCATTCTGTATATCTTGAAAACTCAGTTGCGTTTCAGTTTGACACTTTTTGAGTTCATCATATTGTGTAGATGCGGATCCAACAAAGCAGTAGTATATAGGGCGCATGCTCACAAAAGCTCTTTTAGCTCGTGCAGAGCTCATAGAGAGTCGAAGCGGCGATAAACTGGTTTTGGCTTGCTCGATAGCCGTGGGATTAACAATATCTATCAGTCCTTTTTTAGGTTGTGTGTTGGAGTTGTTGATGGTGGTCAAGGCTTCTTGATAAAAAAAGTCTTCTTGAAGCCATCTAGAGCTAAACCGCAACTGCATGGATGTGATGTTAAAGAGCGTATAATATTTGATAAAATCGACAGGAAAAGCGGGATAAAGTTGTATTTGCTTAGATGGTATATCGCCTTTATCGATGATGCCATAATGTGTAATAGGTGCCGTTTTTAAGCATTCAAAGTTATTCCCCTTGATGATTTCTATATCCTGTTCATGGCTGCTACGCATATCGCGTGTCATTGCTTCTAAGGCTAGTTTACTTTCTGTCGTTGCATCAACAGAGGTTTCTTGATGTATCAGTATTTTGGTTGCAAAGTAGGTAAACTGAAATAAACCGATACTGATGATGCCAGCGATCATCATGCTCATGAGCATTTCGAGTAAAGTGAGACCTTTTTGCTTGTGGTGGATCATCAATAATTTCCTTTAATGCCTTCTAAGATTACCTTCTGCTCATGAGGTGTGGTGACTTGCACTTGAATGTGCTTGAAGTCTGTGACGCGATTTCTTTTGATACCTAAAGCATTACAATATTGTATATGAACTTTGATCTGAAACTGAGGGTAGACTTCCTCATAACGATGTGAAGTGCCGGTTATGAGGTTTTTTTCATTCAAATTATGATAATCATCCACATCGTTACGAAAGGTGTCTGTAGGCTCTGAACCCAGTATTGTACTGCATGGCATGGATGGATTGTTTTGACTCGTTTGACAACGCGGATCTTCAATGTGTCCTTGACGTTCATCAAAGCGCTTGAGCCAGATCTCTTCAAGAATAGATTGAGCTATGGCCATGGCTGTATCATTTTCATGCTCGTATAAGCGCTGCTTGGATAGTGGCATGAGAAACAGGCTGACACTCATAATAATAAAACTGATTAGGGTAAGGGTGAGAATAAGTCCCACCATGGATAAGCCCGCTTGTGAAGTATAAGATTTAACAGTCAAAAATAAATCCTTCTTGGTTGAGGCAGATAGGATGTTGATTGATGCTTAAGCAGTCATCAGAGCAATTTTTGAGTTGGCCTATAAGCCGACCATATCGATTAAACTGAATTTTGATGAGATCAGGTGTGGTACGGTTGAGCTCGATTATTTGTTGTGGCGCATATTTTGTGAGCACTTGTGTGTGTAAAGCACCTTGATCTTGTTTGATTAAATAAATATGCTTTTGAGTTTGTTCTATCACGAGCGTATAAGCGCGTTGCGGATCATACATGCTTAGCCATTTCAGCTTTTTGATATGTCGCGTTAATTCTTTTTGGAGTTGCACATCTTCGTCAATACCCGTTTGAAAGCGTGGTATAGCCATAATAGTGAGAATACTGAGGAGACTCAGTACGAGGATGGTTTCTATGATGGTAAACCCTTGATATGAACGCATGTTAAAGTATTGTGTGCTGAGCATAATAGAATTTATTATTGTATTTGGATTTGTGAAAATATACAAACATTACCTTTTTTAGCCATAATTGCGCTTGAGAGTGATAGAATTAAATAAGATGCTTGTTTAGCACTCTGTCTATACTATAAATAGGTGAGTTTTATTAAGATGTATTCTCTATGATAAACCTTCAGAAGTCCTCTTTTCAGCCATTTGGCTTCACACTGATGGAGCTTGTGATGGTGCTTCTCATTTTATCTATCCTCTCTATTGTTGCCGCACCTCGCTTTTTATCTGTGCAAGATGAAGCAATGAAACAAGCAAGAAAAGAAATGGTCATGAATATGAATGCTGCTTTGAATATGGGAGCTGTTAAAGCTGCACTGGAAGGAAAAGTCTCAGGGTCTATTGAGGTTGACGGTGAGAAGGTGTGTATAAAAAATGGTTATCCCACTATATTGCAAACTACTTCAGATTGTTATAACCTTTTTTACTTACTGTCGCCACTATCTGATAAACTCGTCCTTACAGATTATACTTGCAACACCGCAACAGGAATATCTGGTTTAAAGGGCAATAAGATTTACAGTACAATGAAAACCGGAGCAAACACTTGTACTTCCTTGACATTGCACTTAGGAACAGATAAGTGTTGGATTAAAATCACAGAAAGTGAAAGTTCCTCTAAACCCTTTGTCACAGAAGGTTGTGGGCAATAGTTACAGGAGATTGTGGGCAATAGTTACAGGAGATTGTACTTA
>DDNL01000019.1 GCA_002341165.1 Shewanellaceae bacterium UBA2521 | reverse complement strand
ATGACACTACACATATCCACCACTACAAAAAAGGTATACCTCAATTGAAGCGCTTCGCTTATACGCAATAATGCATCTTGTTTATTGGTAGAAGCAGTTATAATAGAGTAATAAAAGAGAAGCGTTTCAAATAGAGAGTATGCTGCTGTTAGAGAGTGATGAGACAGGATGAGTCAAGATAAGTCAAAACGTAGTAGGGCAAAAGTGTCTCTACTACGTTTTGCGAAGTGAAAAGAATTGTTATCTGAAATCTATATCATGTTCAACATAAATAGTAATATGTTTTTCCTTCTTTGTTGACTTTGAAACTAAGTTAAATGTAATTATTCCTGTTTTGTGATGAGGTATGCCTATCTTTAACTTTTTATGATCCTTGAGATGTTGTGCCAAATTTGAGAGGTGCTTTCGCTTCATGTTGAAGTGTATTAAATTCTTTACTTCATAAACATCATCAAGATCACGCATGGTCAACTCAATGAATTTTCTTTTTTGCGTGCTTTGATCATCCGTGGTATCTATAACCATTTGAATTTCATCTTTATTCTCAATAATGTGCACATTATCAGGTATATCTGTAAAGGTAGCCAGTTTTGAGTTGTCTTGAGGCATGCTTTCCTCTGTCTTTTCTGTATTCACATGAGTATGTTCAAGGGTGTCGTTGCTTTCTAGAACAGTATGCTCCGCATGAGTTGTTGTGGCTTGAGAAGATATCGGCGTTTCTTCAGCATGTACGGGTTCTTTCTGCTCTTTGTGCCTCACTATAACCTCCATAGGTATGATTGGATGTGATGTTGATTTTGTATGCAGATTAAATGTAATCTTACCTGTTTTTTTATTCGGGATTCTTATCAATACGAGGCCGTTTTTCTCTAATATACTCTGAAGTTTTTTACGATATTGCTTAGGATGACCAAAGTAGTTGTAATGTTCTATTTTATATGCTGAAGGGATTTTGAACCTTAATATATCAGCTTGAGCTTGCGGATCCATGTATAGATTGATGATGATCTTATTTTCTTCAACTCGATGCGTTAATTCATGACCATTGAGCATTGATCTAAATTGGATACTGCTGAAGAGGCTTTCAGTCTCAGGTTTAGGTTGCATAACTGTGTTTGAAGTGTGCTGGTTATTGCGCTTTTGAAAGTAATAATGCTTGTTAGGGTCGGTTACATCAGCGACACGCAATCCATGTAGACTGATCCCAACAATGCGTTGAGCCCAATAATAAGCGTATCGCTGTAAAGCATGTATTGATTGACGATGCTTTGGTTTCGACATGAAATATTCAACATGTTCACGACGGAGCTTTTTTGGAATGAAAACTGTTGGGTTGAGTCTGGGCATTATTTTTGTGATCAGAGTGTGCAAGACATCAAGTTGACTATTTTGTGATATAAGAAGCTCTTCAGGCACATGATGCATCATATTGTACACAAGTAATTCTTGTAGTTGAGGCTCTAGGTTTAAAAGCGCTTTACGTGTCTCTTCTTGGGTGATGAGATACGAAAAAGACTCGATAGCCATCATGGCATATAGTTTTTGTCTTGACTCACGCGTTGGAGACGGCATAACAGACTTTTTATTTGGATGGTCTTCTACTGTCATGTTGATCCAGTTAACGACATCACTATATTTGTCTCCCATCATTTGGTCATTGCACTTGAAGTGTTCTGAGCTGTACCGAAAAGAGGGTAAGTAGGATTGCTTGTTTGGATAGGATAAAACAGAGTAGCACTTGAACTTATCTTTGCTATCGGATTGAAATCCTAAGTTATATACATCTCTATCTTTAACGGCATCGACAAATGAATTAAAACGTGACAAAGAATGCGTTCTGATTTCTTGTTTTGCTTCTTCAGATAGGTCTTCGCTTTCTTTTATTGTGCTTTCTTGTCTTGCTTTGTTGGTTTCTTGTTCTATTTTTGATTGTGCTGATTTTTCGAAATTGGTCTTAATTGTATGGAGATCATGTTGAGCTCCAAAATTATGACCGGCTTCGTGTGCAAAGATAGATGTAAGAAAATGAAGTTCTAGTTTTCCATGTAATGCTGTTTTCTTATCTTGATGCTTAAAATGTACATATTCATCATGCCCTAAAGAAATGATATTGATCATACGCGTATCATCTTTTATATAGGCGTCGTTATCTGCGTATCCACCATCTTTAAAGCCATAGGTGAAGTAACTGATCATATCAATATTTTCTACTTGAGCTGCCTTAACGATATCATCTTGAATACTTCGAAGCTTCTCAAGTAGGTCGGGACCAAAATCGGTTCGACATTGTTGATAATTATTTCGAGTACGTCTGTCTGATAATAGAGCATTAGCGAGGTAACGCTCACCGAATTGATTCGTGATACATTGCTTTTTATGAGGATTATCTTCTTTTTCAAAGAAAAGTGAACTATATGGATTAAATTTTTTTAGAGGAAGAGGCTGTGCTTTGACGAGCTTATAGTGAACAAGGACACCACTTTTTTGATTGATATAGTTAGCGATATCGATACGATTTTTTATTCTTTGGTGTACATACTTTGATGTTCTTAATCCATTTTTATCTGTCGTGACCAAGTCTTCTGGGTAAAGAGCCAAGACTCTAATAATCGCTATGTCAGATAAGCGATCGACAGGTTTATTGTCAGTTTCTGTTGGAGCATGTGCGTGTTCTGTTTCAACTTCATGGGGTAGGTGTTGTTTATATGCTATGGCAGAACGGAAAGGGGTCAGAAGCATTATAGCTGTGGCGGCGAAAGTGAATATTTTCATACAGAAAGACCTTTTTTAAATTATATAGATCTTAGATTTGCAAATTAGCTTATAGTTCAAAAAAAGTAGGTTGGGGAAATAAGATGGATTGAAGTTGAAATATGGATGGCTAAAAGGGTATCTATGAAGCTGATAAAAACCTATTCCTAAAAGGATTTTTTGTCTGAAAAATATGAAGTGACCCTAGCTTAATACCAATCCATTCTTGATATATTTTTATTGGAAAAATCTGCGGGTATTAGATAACTCAGTGAGCAATGTAGCCGTACGTTTTTTTTGTGTATTCAAGCCATCTTCATAATGCAGATGGCTTGTTCGAGTTTAATCAGAAAACAAATCAAGAAATTTTGAATCGCACTCATCTTGTTTATCTCTCGAGCTTTATTTGCTAGAGATGATTAACTTTATTTAAGGCCGTATTGAATTTTCAAATTTCTCGACATGTATTTGATATGCTCTGCATGAGTTCCAAGTGATAGAGCACGGCTTTCCTATTAGAGTTTCAGGCACAAGATTATTTGTTTTCAAAGCCAGATATTCGCCATATGTGATGTAGCGTTGCTTTTCTACTTCTAACCTTCTCTCTTCACAGATATCGAAGTGTAATTGACAAGATACTGGAGTACCGTTAGCCGTTATACCTTGAATCGACCAATCAGAGTGGTTACCGTGAAATGAATAGGATAAATCCTTATCAGTATTTAAATCTAAATCTAATGGTTCAGGTATATCGTCATTTTCGTCTAAATTTATGCGTAAAGAGGATATATTCGAGAAACCTGGTAAAACTGATGTTATAGTTTGTATCGTCACGTCGTCACTTGATGAAGGAGAGCTATAAAAATACTTTGCACATATCAAAGAAGTATCAGCAAACTCATTGATCCATTTTTCTTTTTCGCTTTCATCGATCACATTCAAGAGCTTTTTTTGTGTATCATGTAGATAATCTAATTCGGTATTCTTTTCTATCTGCTTTCGAATTTTTGGGCATTTCTCATGTATCCAGTCTCTTAAATTTTGTTCATTTCCCAAGATTTCTGATATGCTGTTTTGAGTTTCTTCTATTTGTAGGTTTTTATCCTCAGATACATATTTGTCATTTAAGCACAACCACTGCTGAAGACTGTTCTTGGCTTTTAAATTTATATTATCCGAATATTGTGTTTGAATTGTATCTACCAAAGAGAGCATTGCAGGATGCTCTAGAGTTCTGGATTCAAGTTGCGCATAAAGTTTATTTTTGATGGATTGAGGAGACTTTGATAAGTTTTCAGTTGTATCACTCGATGGATCGGTACAACCTGTATTCATACACATTAAAACTAAACTTATCTTTTTGAAGTTAAAAAGTTGGTGATTCCATTCCATATATTATTTTATTCCTTTTTAGTCGTGTTGTTTTAATCGTTCCGTAATATAACGTGCATTATTTTTAAAGAATACAGCTTTTTTCTTCGCTTCTTGCTCAATATAAAACAGGAGTTTCTGAGTTTTTTCATCTACTGCTCCTTCTTTAACTTGATGCCATTGTTGAAGGTGGTACAGGTATAGCTTAATACCTAATTCAATTTTGTCTCCTAATAATGATTTTCTAACGTCTTTATTTGAAATTGATGATGAAATAGGTGTGCTTATTACTTCTTGCACAGTTTCTATTGCATACTCGAGTTGACTACTAGGATACATTCCTGTGATCACAGCAGAGAGATAATTTACTGAGTTGAACCTCGCTTTTTCTTCTATAAGATCGAGCGCTTCGTTTGCATCATATTGTATCGTTAAGAATTGTTTAGCGGTATCAATCATATCTCGTTTATTGATCATATTTTTAAAGTTATCAATTTCTTCTTGTGTTTTCAGCGCTTTCTCTCTAAATTCTAAAAAAAATTTGAATTGAGGAGTATGCTGCATCCATTTTTGTAATTTATTTGTTTGATTCCTCTCAGTGGTTATCGCTTTTTTCTCTACAGAACTGTTATGGAGGCTGTCAAATAGAGTGCCTTTAAGCTCTAATGGTTTGAAATCAAGTTTAAGCTTATTTTCAGCGTAACTTATTTCTTGTGATTGAGTATCATGATGTTCTGACGATTTTAATTTATCAAACCACATGACTTTTATAAAGTAGAATACAATACATATGCTGCATAGCATAATGTATTTATATTGAGATAAAGTCTTCATCCTAGCCTTAAAAGGAAAAGCTTATACAGCTTTTCCTATATATATATTAATTTAAAAGGGTATCTGGTATCTGATGCCTTAACAAATACTGGTTCATATACTTTGCTTCGTCAGAGTTTTGATAAAAGTTTGAACCGCTTAAAAAGCCTTGGGCGATCAAAATGTGACCATTCATACTTTGTTGGCCATTTTCGTCTTTTGCATCGGGCTCTACATTATAAACTTTGCCATGATATTTGATTTCATCAATAGAAATGATTTCTGCAAAATCACCATCTTCACGAATTAAAGACTGACCTACTTGAAGTGTACCAGCGGTCATCATTTTGCCATTAGATAAAACGAGCGGATGGTTTGGCGTAACTTTAAGTTGACCCTGTTCAGTTTGAATCACCAATATATCATGCTCTGTATCTTTGATTGAAACAACCCACGCGAAGATGTCTCGCTCTGTTTTTCCTAATTGCTCAAATGTGGCATCGTCTGATAAAGTCACAATTTTTTGAACTTTATTCGTGAATGCATCATATATTGTCATTTCACCTTCAGCAAACAGTAGCTCCTGATCAGGTGTGTAGCATGATGATAAACATTGTCCACCAAGTTTATAATTTCCTATTTTTTCGCAAGGATCATTTTCATTTGTAGGCATAGTTGCATACTCATTGAGTAGCGTTATAGGGTTTTGTCTACTCGCAATGGGGTACCATACTCTTGGATAGTAACGTGAGTTGATCGCGTTATAGTAATAAGCTTCAGGGATTAACTCACATCTCAAGCCCCATTTTAAGCGACCATGAGCTTTATAGTTATCTAAGCTCTCCTCATTACAACGCTCGTATATTTTCTGTTCTCTACTTTCAGCTTGCACAGGCATAATGATCTGCGTCAGCATGATTGCAGATAAAATGAGTTTTATTTTTGTGTTTTTCATTGTGTGTTGCTCCTTTTAATACCAAGACTTGTATTCTGAACAACTTACTCGTGGTGCGTACTCCGAATCTCCAGTTATATGAAGTGGTACGTAATCAAGGCCTTTCAATCCTAAATAATCAAAATAGGTAATTTCTCTGTTATTTTCGGCTTCTCTTCTTCTAAATTCGCATATATCAGAATCTAGAGGGTCTGGTCTGTTTAATTTTGGTTGAGATGGAACCGTCACTGAACAATTTGGATCAGCATATTGCGCGTTGCCTTGAATCTCAAATGTTACCGGTTTACTCGTGTCATGAATGATGAAACTTTTTTTATACATGCTACTTGGTTTGAATGTTTCTTTTAAGTTACCAATTATTTCACCATTATCAACGGTGTATTCAATATCGGTAGCAGGCCCATGGTTTGCTAAATAGCGTATGTTAATTTGGATTCTTTTATCTTTATAGTTCACGCTTTTAATCCGACACGACAGAGGATTTCTTGTTGGATTATCTCTTTCGATACATGCTTGCCAAGCCTGCACAGCCTGTTCGGAGGTGCTGAGAGTGAGTAAGTTTCTAGCTTCATCTAAAGATAGATTTTTCGAATACTTGGAGCATCTTTTATTAACAAAACTTGACTCAGTTCGATGTGCTCCTCCTCCAGAAAATTTGATTATATCAAGAAAACCACCACCGGTGCTTCCGCTAGAGTTTCTCATTTCATTTCTCATTTCTTCAGAGCACATTGCATCTAGAATATGTGTATTTAATTTACGATAACTGCTATCTGAATATTGCTCTACAGCAGCTATCAAAATGTCTGAACACTGATCCTCAGCAAAAGTAGACATTGATATCAGAGGTATCAGTGCCCACACTATATATGTTTTTTGCATATTTAGCATATCCTATTCATTCACTGCATCCTCATTAATAAATATTAATTTCATGAGTCAGCATGATCTATTTAAGTTTTAAAATCGCCTTATCTATACACTAAAAAAGAAAAGGTTAAATTTAGGTTAACACGGTCGCTTAAAGTTTGAACTACTCATAATAGGAAGCTAAATATCAACAAACTCTTGTTGACAAAAATATGTTATTGGTTTGAATAATGAACTTCAAAGTAGAAGCATTAAAATAGCATGTAAGCATGTAAGCATGAAAGCAGAGCATGGCTTTGTAATTTAAGTTCATGATGAAATTGTTCATGAAATCCTATCATTTCGATATTCCAAAATGGATGATATAAATCTATACCAAAGTGATGCGCCCCGTGCGTTGATAATTCTGATGTCCACTTTGTTCTGAAAATTTGCTGACGTAAATATTCTAACGAGGCTTGACTCTGTTCGTTATAGTTTAAAATAGCACCAAAAATTAAGTCAGAGCCGTATCCTGTTAATAAGCCGTGATGGGCTTCATGCTTGCGATGTTTCTGTATGTAACGGTAAATATTAAATAGCCCTGATTGAATTTCCAGAGAATAAGCCAAGATGATGCGTATAGTGCTCGCCGATGCATGGGTTAAATGTATCTAGCTTTTGTTTTATATGTTGATCTAAATATTGACTTTGACCTAATATGAATCCATTTTTCATTAAAACTCCTTGTATTTAATGATTAGGTTTTTTTATTAATAGTCTTATTTTTAGACTTAAAATTACCCTGTCATGATTTTTTTAAAAATAAAACATTTTAAATTTATTTCTTTTTTAATTTTGTGATGATATATATTTTTTGTTTTTATATTATTTTTTTTATTTTTTTCAGATTTGAGCAAGAAGGTTCTTTATGTTTGAATGTGTTAAAATTGTACCTATGTTGTTATTTTGTCTTGTTTTTCTGAATAAGAACTGAATATTCAAATTTACCACTTGAACGAGGCGCCCATATTGGAAATGATTCAAATACAGCTTGTTACAATAATGCCGCTTGATTCAAATTTTCCTTGAATAGGGTGGCTAGTAGCTCAAGACTGGTTAAGCGAGCATAATTGGGACGAAATATAAATGAAAGATCACGATGTGGTCCAGCTTCGGCTAAGGGCACGGTGCGTATATCTGATAAACCTTGTAATAAAGTATGCTGTGCCATCTGTGGGATGAGCGTTACACCGAGACCACAAGCGACCATCTCAACCAAAGTGTGTAGTGAATGGGTGCTTATAGATTGACTTTTAATAGGCGCACTTTGTTTAATTTGACATGCTTGAAGTATATGATCTTTGAGACAATGCCCATCATTGAGTAACAAAAGTTGATTCATATCTATATCATGACCACTCAAGTGTGAAGACTGAGCATAAGTACTTTGTATAGGTACCACCCAAACAAAATCTTCTTGCCAAAAAGGCAGAGTGAATAACCCATCACAAGCAAACGGCAATGCAATGACAGCCGTATCGAGCCGCCCCTGTTGTACACGTTCCACAAGCGTCTTGGACTGGTCTTCTTCTATGTGGAGCTGTGCTTCAGGATAAGTGCTTTGTAAGCTTGGTAGTACTTTGGGTAAGAGATAAGGCGCAATGGTTGGAATCATGCCGATAGATAGAGGAAAACTCAGAGGCGTTTTGTCTTGCTCCGTCAGCTGCTCAATGTGATGGATATGCTCCCACACGGTTTGAGCGTGCTGTATGACTTGGTAGCCAAGAGGAGTGATGAGCACCTTCTTGGTCGTACGCTCAAAGATTTGAATGCCAAGATGCTGTTCTAATGTGTGTATAGCTGTGCTTAGGGCTGATTGGCTAATATGACAGTTTTCGGAAGCCTTCTTAAAATGGAGGCTGTCTGCAACGGCAAGAATATACTGGAGCTGTTTCAGCGAAATCATAGTTTTTTCTCAACCAAAAGGCTATTTCAGATGGGTGATTATTCTATATTTTAGAATAAACTGTTCTAATTAATCAAATTTACTTAACAATATGACCTAGGTAAACTAGCTTCTGTTTTCTAAGACTTTGGACGCTTAAAAGCTAAAAAGAGTCTTAAGTTGCCAAAATGAGCATAATCGAGAGGAAAAAGCTATGTCATTGATTAACCAAACCATCCAACCTTTTACAACCACTGCGTTTAAAAATCATGAATTTATTGAGATATCTCATGAGGATTTAAAGGGTCGTTGGTCGGTTTTGTTCTTTTACCCAGCAGACTTTACTTTTGTATGTCCGACTGAGTTAGGTGACTTAGCTGATCATCAAGCTGAGTTTGATAAGCTTGGTGTAGATATTTACTCTGTATCAACAGATACCCACTTTACCCATAAAGCTTGGCATGAGACTTCAGACACGATTGGCAAAATTCAATATGCTATGATTGGCGATCCAACCGGTACCTTAACGCGCAATTTTGGCATGATGCGAGAAGATCAAGGTCTTGCAAACCGTGGTACTTTTTTGATAGATCCTGAAGGTGTGATTCAAGCAGTTGAAGTAACAGCTGAAGGTATTGGTCGCGATGCACAAGACTTATTACGCAAAATTAAAGCTGCGCAATATGTGGCAACGCATCCTGGTCAAGTGTGTCCTGCTGCTTGGAAAGAAGGTGAAGCGACATTAGAGCCGGTACTGGACTTAGTCGGTAAGATTTAATTGGTTTGAGCTTATTCAACTAGATTATGTCGAGAGAATGCGTGTTTGTGTTGGTTGCAACGCAGCGCGCATTTTACGTATAAGGCTTTAGGATATGATGATGTTATCTCCACAGATTATAAAAAGTATTACAAGCTACAGTGAAAAAATGAATCGCCCGGTAACGCTTGTTCTGCAAAAAGGTGAGCATGAAAAACAGGCTCAGCTTGAACAGTTTCTCGTGCAAATTTCTCAAGCAAGTGAATTGATTCAGTTTGAATTGCGCTCAAATACTCATTTACGTAGTCCAATCAGCTTTTTTCTTGAAGTGGATCAAGAGCCAACAGGAATTGAATTTTCAGGGATACCTTCGGGACATGAGTTTAATTCGCTTATTTTGGCTATTTTGCAAGCTGGTGGCTATGAACTGAAACTGGATCAAAGCATTCAAGAGCGCATCAGACGTATTCAGACACCGCTTCATTTTGAAGTTTTTATCAGTTTGAATTGCCATAATTGTCCTGAGGTTGTACAGATTTTAAACCAGTTTGCGCTGCTCAACCCCTTGATTCGATCAGAGATGATTGATGGAGGTTTATTTCAATCGACGATTCAAGAGCGCAATATTCAAGGCGTACCTGCTGTATACCTCAACGGTAAGGCTTTTTTATCGGGTCAGGTTAATGCTGCGCAGATTCTTGAACAGCTACAAGATTTATTTCCAGACATGTTGGCAGCATCGACACAAGTGGAATATAAGCTTCAAGATGTTGTGGTTCTCGGTGGTGGTCCAGCTGGAGCAAGTGCTGCTATTTATGCTGCGCGTAAAGGCCTAGAGGTCACTTTGATTGCTGAGCGCATCGGTGGTCAGGTAAAAGACACGATGACGATTGAAAATTTGATTTCTATACCTAAAACTACAGGCACAGAGCTTGCGGGCGCTTTGCAAAATCATATAAGCGCTTATCCTATTACAGTTTTAGAACATGTGCGGGTTGTGGAGATTGAACAAGGTCACTTGAAGGTTTTAACCTTATCTTCTGGTGAGCTCATTAGGTGTAAAACTCTTATTATTGCAACAGGAGCAAAGTGGCGTGAGCTTGGTGTTCCTGGAGAGCAAGAGTATAAAGGCAAAGGTGTGGCTTACTGCCCTCATTGTGATGGCCCTTTTTTCAAAGATAAGCCTGTTGCTGTTATAGGCGGTGGAAACTCAGGGCTTGAAGCTGCTCTCGATTTAGCACACATTGCCCAGTCTGTGATCGTATTAGAGTATGGCGATCAGTTGAAAGCAGACCATGTCTTGATTGAGCAAGCCAAGCAGAAGCCCAATATTCAATATTTAACTTCCGTACAAACTCAGGAAATTTTAGCTCAGGAGGGTCAAGTGCATGCTCTTCGATACCTAGACCGCAATACGAATGAAGTGAATATTGCAGAGTTTGCCGGTGTTTTTGTGCAAATTGGTTTGATTCCTAATTCTCGTTTTGTGCAAGGTTGTGTTGATTTAACTGCACAAGGTGAGGTGATCATTAACGATCGATGCGAAACCTCAGCACAGGGTATTTATGCATGTGGTGACGTAACGACAGTACCTTATAAGCAAATTATTATTGCAATGGGCGAGGGTGCAAAAGCTGGTTTAGCAGCTTTTGAGTATATCTTGGCACAGCAAAATTCATTTGAATCTTGAATAAATAGATGTGAGCTCTTGTAGAGCTCAAACCACTTCTCTATGGTTTTCTCTTACATTTTTCAGAAAACATGTACTTGTGTGGTAGCAGTGCATGTTTTTATGCCCTCAAAACTTTTATGACATGAAAGAGGACGTTTTAGAAGCAAAATGCCTTTGCAACCCCTTTTTTACAGCCATCAAAAGTACTGTAAAACCGATGAAAATAAGATGTTTTGCGAGCTCAGTAGGATTGTTTTATCTCATTTTTTAATGATTTGTATCCGATACGCGTCGGATATATCTGTATATGATGTGCAGTACCTTGCTTGATGCATATTTTTGTTTAGTTTTGAAAAATAGACATTTTTTTGCTGTTATGCTCCATTTTATAAATCTAAGTCAAGGCTAACCCAAAGCTTAGCCTTGACTTAGCTTTGGGTTTACTTGGGCTCTTTATTTAAGATTCTATTGCTATAACTGCATTGTGGGCATAAAGTCGTGTATAAAATACGCTTTAAAGCTTTTTAAAAGTTAAAAGTCTGGTTTATATAGCTTTAATTTTTATGCGCTTTTTAGCTCATTCGAAATAATCGCTTTCAAGATAAAAATTTTACCAAGCAAGTGTGTTGCAACGTTGCTTTATTGCATATTTTGAATTTTGAGACCTGTTTGAGATGCTTTTAGATTGTGGTTTTGCGGGGATAAAGCACTAAGGTACCATCATCCATTCAAGAAAAAAGCAAGTTAAAATGTCAAAAGAAGTAAAAGTAGGCAAGGTACCATCATCCAATAAAGAATATATGTATTAAGTTAGATACCATTTTTTAAGAAAAATGAAGAAATTAGCCTCAATTTCTCTGTTGTATTTCATTTTGTATTCTAAACAAAACTCAACTTCTAAATTTTTGCATACTCAGCATGTCGTTTAGGTCAAGAAAAGGGATGATTATACTATGTTTTTGTGTATGCAAATATAGCTTAATTCTTAGTTTTCTGTATACTTAACATGCTTTTTAGAATACAAAAAAATGCTGCATTTAAGATGTTTTGTATCTTTTTTATGCAAACCGAACTAAGCAGGCTGAAATCTTCGCTTTTCACATAGATTCTTTTAAAGAATTTATGTTACAACAGTCGGTGTAAGTGTATTGATGCTTCACTATTATTTTGATTTAGATCAGAGCATTAAGCCTTTCATCTTGAGTTGTATATTTTTCATCACCACCAATAGGTATCCACATGGTTAACAAGACGCAGTATCACAAGGATATGTCTTATCATAGTGCATTAGCCAGCTCGCAAATTTTATTCAATTTAGCTGGTGTAAAGCAGCAAATAGATATGCGAAGCTCATCCGACTCTTTGCGAAAAACGCTTAAAATGCTTTCTAAAAAGCATCAGGTGCATTTGAAGTTAAAAAAGATCAAAACTGAGAAAATTAAACAGGCAAAATTACCTCTGGCCTATAAACAAAAAGATGGTCAATTTGTCATATTAGCACGCTTATCATCTGAACAAGCTTTAATACAAAAAACTGATGCTTCTCAGCCTGAAGTCATTCCAAATGAAGTTTTACAAGAAAACTGGGAAGGTGAGGTAATTGAGTTAGTCGACTCGGCGTTAAAGTTTGATATCAATTGGTTTATACCTGAATTTATGCGGTATCGTAAGGTATTGAGTGAAGTGCTTCTTCTCTCTGTTGGTTTGCAATGTTTAGCTATGATCTTGCCACTTTTTTTCCAAGTGGTTATGGATAAAGTATTGGTGCATCAAGCTTTATCGACGTTAGATGTTTTGGTGATCAGTTTAGTCGTAGTGGGTGTATTTGAAGTAGTTTTAAAAGGCTTACGTGAATATATCTTAGTGCACACCACAAATCGTATTGATATTCGGTTGGGCGTAAAATTATTTGACCATCTTTTAGGTTTGCCTTTACTTTATTTTAAAACGCGTCAAGTCGGTGCAATTGTAACACGTGTAAGAGAGCTTGATAGTATCCGACAACTCTTAACAGGTGGTGCGCTTACGCTTTCAGTAGATGGCGTGTTTACTTTTATTTTTTTAGGACTCATGTTCTATATTTGTGCTCCTTTAGCTTGGGTTGTGGTAGCAAGTTTACCGCTTTATGTCCTTCTAGCTTGGCGGAGTGCTGAGCCATTAAAAATGCGTATTGAGCAACAGTTTGCAACAGGAGCAAAAAATACGGCTTTTCTTACGGAATCAGTCAACGGTGTGGAAACGGTAAAAAGTTTAGCAATTGAACCTGCTTTTCAACATCAATGGGAAGAGCAAACGCAATCATTGGTGATAGCCAACGCAGACAGACAGAACTTGCAAGCAGCACTCAACCAAACCGTAACTTTGATACAGAAGCTGATTTCAGTTGTCGTGATATGGTGGGGTGCTCACAAAGTGATGGCTTTGGAGATCACTATCGGCCAACTCATTGCTTTTAATATGATGGTGAGTCATGTGAATCAGCCTCTGGCTAAGTTAGTGGATTTATGGCAGCAATTTATTCAAACCCGCGTTTCAGTAAGTAAGCTTGGAGAAATGTTAGAGTTACCGGTAGAGCAGTCACAAGGTCAATATATCCCCGAAAAGCCACTGCGTGGTCAGGTTGAAATGAAAGATGTATGGTTCCGTTATCAACCGCAAAAGCCTCCTGTACTCAAAGGATTATCTTTAACGATTAGAGCTGGCGAAAGCATTGGTATTGTTGGACCTTCTGGCTCAGGTAAAAGCACTTTAGCACGTCTAGTGCAAAAGCTTTACTTAGCAGAAAAAGGTCAAGTCATGCTCGATGGTATGCCGATTTCGCGCTTATCTGCATCTGCTATTCGTCATAACATAGGTGTGGTGCTGCAAGAGAACTATATGTTTCACCGCTCCGTACGTGACAACATTGCTATTCGAGATCCTTCTGTACCTTTTGCGCACATTGTTGAAGCGGCGCAGCTTGCAGGAGCGCATGAGTTTATTATCCAATTACCTAAAGGCTATGACACAGTTTTGGCCGAAGGCGGACAATCCCTTTCGGGAGGACAGAAGCAACGTTTAGCGATTGCACGTGCTTTGATGTTGAAACCTCAGATCCTCATTTTAGATGAAGCTACAAGTGCTTTAGACGATGAGTCGCAACATTGGGTCAAACAAAGCATGAAACACATTGCAAAAGATAGAACCGTGATTACAATTGCGCATCGTTTATCCACGATTAAAGATTGTGATCGCATTGTTGTGATCGAAGACGGTCAAGTGAGTGAGCAAGGTACACACACAGAATTAGTGCAGCAACAAGGTTGCTACGCAAGGCTTTGGCAATTACAGAAAGAATTAAAAGTGGAGACTCGTGCATGAAAACTTTAAAGGCAAAGTGGTGCGCATGGCGTGAACAGCTCAAAAAAAATCTGAAAACACAACGTGCAGAGCGAGAATATGAGTTTCTCCCTGCTTATTTAGAAGTTTTAGAAAAACCCGCTGCGCCCTGGGCAAGAAGAACAGCATGGGCTTTATTGAGCTTACTGGTTTTAGCTTTGATTTGGTCTATTGTTGGAAAAATTGATATCCACGCCAGTGCAGAAGGTAAAGTGATGGTATCGAGCCACAGCAAAATCATCCAAGCTCTTGAACAAGGCGAAGTGCAAGCGATTTTTGTAGAAGATGGACAAAGTGTTAAGCAAGGTGATGTCTTGATTCAACTCAATCCTGTAGGAGTGAATGCTGATTCACAACGCTTATCTGAGCAGCTGACCTATTACATGCTAGAGAAAGCAAGAATGCAAGCTCTGCTCAGTGATGCGCCTTTGCAAAAATTTGTCGCACCAAAAGGTATACAAGCACAGCAAATAGTAGATACGCAAGCGCACTTAAAAAGCGAGTACAGCAGTTTTTTAGCTGAATTACAGCGTTTAACTGAAGAAGAAAAAGTGACGGTTGCTGAAGCTCAAGCCAAGCAAGAAGAAATTCAAGCGCTTTACTTGTTGCGCGATAATATTCAAAAACGTCTCCAATCACGACAAAAGCTCGCTCAGTCTGAGTTGATTGCGCAAGATGAACTCTTGCAACAAGAACGTGAACTCCTTGATGTAGAGCGACAAATTAAAGTGAATCGTGCTGCGCGTAAAGTGTTGCAGCGCAAAGCTATCAGTGTTGCACAGCAAAAGGTGACTTTTAAGGCGAAACAAGATTTGGACTGGCGTCAAAAGCTCACCCAATTAGATGTCAATATCAAGCAAACACAGCAAGACTTAGTCAAAGCTAAAGAGCACCAGCGTGTACAGTCGTTGCGTGCTCCTGTTGATGGTGTGGTGCAACAGTTGGTTGTGCATACTCTAGGTGGCGTAGTGCAACCAGCTCAAGCTCTGATGGTCATTGTTCCAGAGCAAGCCGAACTGGAAGCGCAAGTGAATATCTTGAACAAAGACATTGGCTTTGTGATGGCGGGGCAAACGGTAGAAATCAAAATTGATAGCTTTCCCTTTACTAAATACGGCACGGTACCTGGTGAAGTCTTATATGTATCACGCGATGCTGTGGAAGATGAGAAATTAGGACCTGTGTTTCCTGCCCGCGTAAGGCTCAAACATCATGCAATTTTGGTTGATCAGACCTGGGTCAATTTAAATGCTGGCATGAGTTTACGTGCTGAAATTCAAACAGGTACCAGACGTGTGATTGAATATCTGTTGAGTCCATTGCAGCAGTATCAAGCTGAAGCTTTACGGGAGCGTTAAGATGAACATAGCAATAGATCAGGGGCTCAATGCTCTCGTTTATGCTGCGCAGCGTTTGGATAAAGTTGCCGATAAGCGTTCTTTAAAGCATCGTATTGGGCATGCCGATCCCATGATAGATAAAGTGACTTTATGTCGATGTGCGAATTGGTTGGGATTGAAGGCGCAGTATTTAACTATGCCAGCTGAGCGTTTAGCACATTTGCCTTGCCCTGCGATCCTAAGAGTACAAGAAGGGTGTTTGGTTTTACTTCAAGTGCGAGGTGATCAAGCTTTGCTTTTTTGTGCGCAAACACAAAAGTCACTTCAATTGTCGCTGGATGAGTTGGTATCTCGTTACACAGGACACGTTATACTCTTAGCGGAGCAGAGAACTACAGTACAAGCTCTTAAGTTTGGTTTCCAGTGGTTTATTCCTTCTATTAAAAAGCATGCTGAGCATATACGCCGTGTTATTTTGATTTCTGTTCTGATTCAATTGATAGCTTTAGTGACGCCTATTTTATTTGAAAAAGTGATTGATAAAGTTTTGGTGACCAGGAGTTTATCGAGCTTACATGTTTTAGGTATCGCATTGCTAAGCTTAGCCTTATTTGAGCCTTTGTATAACTTTATGCGAGGTTGGTTGTTTACCAATTTAGCGAGTAAGGTGAACTCGGAATTGAGTGCACGTTTGTATGATCATCTGATACGTTTGCCTTTAAGTTATTTTAATCAAAGACAAACAGGTCAAATTACCGCAAGAATGCGAGAGATGGATCAGATTCGGCAATTCTTGTCAGGTTCGGCTTTGACCCTAATCTTAGATTTAGTCTTTGTCAGTATTTTTATTGCCGTTTTGTTGACTTATGCTCCGACATTGACAGCTGTGATTTTGGGCTCTTTAGTCTTGTATTTTTTATTTTGGCTCGCGATAGGACCTTCTTTACGTCATCGGGTGACGAAAGAGTACGAAGAAATGGCGGATAATACGGCTTTTCTGACGGAGTCTATTACAGGTATAGAGACCATTAAAACGCATGCGGTCGAGCCACGTTTTGCCAAGCATTGGCAGCAAAAATTAGCTCATCAACTTAAAGCGGGTTTCCATGCCCGTTTAGTCGCAATTTGGGCAGAGCAGGGTATTGGTTTGATTCAAAAGCTCACTTCAGCCTTTGTATTGTGGCTTGGCGTCAAACTGGTGATGTCTGGAGATTTAACAGCCGGTGAGTTAGTTGCATTTAATATGTTATCTAGTCAAGTCACACAGCCTATTTTACGTTTAGCGCAAATATGGCAAGACTTTCAACATACCTTGATTTCTCTGAAACGTGTAGGCGATATTCTTGATGAACCAAAAGAAGCAGGCTCAGCAGGTTTGGCTTCTATGCCAAAGCTTCAAGGTGCAGTTGAATTTCATCAGGTCAGGTTCAAATATAATGCTGATTCAGCGGAAGTGATCAGTCAACTGAACTTAAAAATCAAAGCGGGTGAGTTCATTGGTATTACAGGTCATTCAGGCTCAGGTAAAAGTACGCTAACCAAGCTGTTACAGCGTCTTTATCATCCTTCTTCTGGCGAAGTGCTGGTTGATGGCATGGATTTAGCCATTGCTGATCCTGTTGAGTTGAGACGCAATATGAGTGTTGTGTTGCAAGAGAGCTGTTTATTTTCAGGCAGTGTCGCTGACAATATTCGTCAATGCTTACCTCTAGCTACAGATGAAGCTGTTCAGCATGCTGCGCAGCTTGCGGGCGCACATGAATTTATTATGGCCATGCCCGAGGGTTATCAAGCGCAAGTAGGAGAAAATGGAAGTCGTTTATCCGGTGGGCAAAGACAGCGTATTGCTTTAGCTCGCGCTTTGATAACAGATCCTAAGATTTTGATACTCGATGAAGCAACCAGTGCTTTAGATTATGAATCTGAAGCTGCTATTTTAGAGCACTTACCTGATATTGTGCAAAATCGTACTGTGATCAGTATTGCTCACAGATTAAATACGATTCGTACTTGTGATCGCATTATTGTTATGGATCGCGGTCGCGTGATAGAACAAGGCTCGCATCAGAGTTTGCTTGAGCAATTAGGCCAATATGCTAAATTAAATCAATTACAACAAGTTTAATCAAAAATTAAAACAGATTAGACCTCGTATCTTATATATAAAGCCACAAAAAGTGGCTTTTTTTATCTGATTAGACCTCCTATGTTTTTATCTTTATATTTATTTTTATTACTTTATATACAAGGTTTCTAACCTGATTAGACCTCTTATGTTTACTTGTTTTGGGTGAATAAAAAGAGGCTTTTTTTTAAACAAAAGAGGTTTTTTTGTTCACTTTGCTTTTTTTAAGTATTTGATTTTTTTAATTTTATTATTTATTTTCTCTTTTTTTGTATTTGACTTTCATACATCATGAGGTTTAAATCAGACTTTATGTTTAGAGTTGAATGAATAATCTATTTTGTGCTTATAATAAACTGTCTTCATAAACAACTGAGAAAGATTATTTTATTTCAATGTTCCAAGTTATGACCTAGTTTTTCTTTGTTTTGTTATAGCGATATTTTACCGAAGTTATTTTTAATTTTAAGAGGGTATCATCATGAAACTGAATTCAATAGTAAACAATCAAAATAATACAGTAGCGATAGATTTAGAAAATAGTGCTGAATTTAAAGGCTCTAATGGAGATGATATGCTTCAAGGTTACGAATCGCATGATACTATTTATGGTCGGCGTGGCGATGATATATTAAAAGGTGATGACGGCGATGACTTGATCCTGGGCGGCAGTGGTGACGATATTCTGCAAGGCGATGATGGCAATGATACGCTTGAAGGCGGCCATGGCGATGATATTCTCAGAGGTAATGAAGGGAATGATATTTTGAAAGGAGGCCAAGGTGACGACATTCTTCAAGGTGATTATGGTAATGATACTTTTTTTGCAGGACATGGCGATGATTTAATTCAAGACTACGAAGGTAACGATACTATTTTTGGTGGTTTAGGTAACGATCGCATCACAGATTATGCAGGAAACGATACATACTTGTTTAATTATGGTGATGGTCAAGACGCTATTGTTGATAAAGGTGGGTGTGATAAAGTCATATTTGGTGCAGGTTTATCTACCGCAAATATCAATATTTCTGAAAATGATTCAGGTGATTTGATTTTAGCTCTTAAAGACAATAAAGGTACGTTAACAGGAGATCGTATGCTCATTGAACATGCTTTCAGTCGGGATAACCACCGTATTGAAAAATTAATGTTCTCTGATGGAACTTCTATGAATTGGCATGATATTGAAACCATTGTGCATCAAAAGCGTAAGCCTGCTGTGACAATGAACCTTAATGGTACTTCTGGAGATGATATTCTGCAAGGCGATCAAGAAGCCAATATTATTGTGGGCGGCCCAGGTCAAGATAAGCTTTACGGCGGATATGGCAATGACAACTATGTTTTTAATTTAGGTGATGGGCAGGATACGATTGTGGATTTGGGAGGCTTAGATCAGGTTGTGTTTGGTCAAGGTATTACCGAAGAGCACCTCACCCAATTACAAAAAGCGAAGAGCACGACCATTTTTATTGGAGGTCAAGAATCAGGAGACAGCGTAACGCTTGATTTTCATCAAACATCGGACTCTTTCTCTGTTGAAAAGCTTAAGTTAGCAGATGGCCGTGAATTAAATGTTTTTGATTTACAAGAAGAAGTCACGCAAGATCAGCTTGTTCAGGCTATGAATAGTTTTGAACCTGATGATGATGCGGCGACGATCGATCAAGGCATAGTCGTTACGGAGCAACCTCAGCTGCTCACCGCCGTAGGCCAATAGCCTCTGATTCTTGACTTAGCTAAGCCATCTTGTAAGAGATGGCTTTTTATTATAAAAAATAACAGGAGTGTTCGACTATGATGGAATATATATGCTCAGTAACGGATGCAGCGTCAAGTGCTCCTATAACCTACGAGCTTAATTCAAATTATCTTGGGTCTCAATCATCACCACAGTATGCGCGGCACCATACAAACTCTCACTCTGTTCAAGCTCAGCAGCTCGACAACTATACGCATTATATGGATTGGGAAATGACTTTATGCATCACCGATAGTACTTGGGTGACCGTTGAGATAGAGGATGGATGGCAAGGTGAAACGCTATCATCTTCTTTGATGATTCAGTCTGAAAAGCTGCTACAGATGATGGTCAGTTTTCTTATTCAGGATAACGATAACTGTATTAAAACTCCTTTTCAATCTTCCTCTATATCTTATAACTTATTCTGTGAAGCATAATAAAATGATCATGCACTGTTTATTATAAAGCAGTGCAGATTACTTTATATTCTATTTTTCATATTCATCATGTTATACATTTTATGTTTTTTTTATTTTTTGACTATCTCATTATCTTTTCAATTACGCCTTTCTCATTATTTTTTAATTACGCCTTTCTTATTACCTTAATATGCGGATTTGTTAATCTTTGTTTTGTTTTGTTTTTTTATGGATAATAAATCAATGTTTTTGTTTTTTTTATTTGTATTTTATTTTTTATTTTCTTTTTATTCTTATTTTATTAGATATTTAAAGTACTTTTAGCGTATTTTGTTCCCTTTTTTTTGTCTCTTCATTTCTACGATTTTATTTTGCGATGAAAGAGGTTTTTTTTTCATTTTTTTTCAAGGTTTTTTTTCATGTTATATAATTTTGTTAACAACATAGGTTATTTGTTTGGGGGAGCATATGAAGGACAAGATGATGATGATTTTGTTCTGGGTTTAGGTTTACATGGTGAAATTCATACTTATGGTGGAGATGATAAAATTATTGCTTCCTATTGGGATACGAAGGTTGATACAGGAGCTGGAGATGATCAGATTTATGCCGGCAGTGGCATGCTCCAGGTTAAAGATTCAACCGGAAGCTTAGATGTTTATGGTGCAAACGGGGCTTCAATTATATATAAATATGATAGTGGTGATATTCAACTTGGCGCTGCATCGGGTGTATCAAGTATTTTCCACTTTGGAAAAGAAGGTGATATTCATACATTGGGTATATCGGCAGCACAGTATATTAATCGTTCTGGTGATAAAGGTAATATTTTTATTGATGGTGCTTCAGGTAATACGCTCGTTTTACGAGGAAGAAATCAGGAATCGAATTCTGCTCAGACACAAGGTTCTATATATGTAAACGGAGCTTCATCTGCTGTAGACATTTCTTCCACTGTGCATTTAGGGCATATTCATTTCAAAGGTGGTTCAGCATCGAATAAAATTACGCGCTCAACTTCAGATTATGGTTTGGGAAATATTTATTTTGATGGTTTTGGCGGTGGCAACACTATTTCTAATCACAAAGTAAAAGGGAGTATTTATTTTAATGGAGCAGGTGCAAATAATGTCATTAAGACAGATACAGTCCAAGGTAATATTTATTTTAAGGGTGCTGGATTAGCTAATAATATTTATCATGATGGTGAACAAGGCCATATTTACTTTACAGGTGCCGGCGGAGAAAATATTATTTCTCGTACGGGTCATGAGGGAAATATTTACTTTATAGGTGCAGGCGGAGCAAATGTCATTTCTCATACTGGTCATGAAGGACATATTAATTTTGAAGGTGCAGGTGCTTCAAATCATATTCTGCGCCAAGGTCAATTAGGCCATATTCAATTTTCAGGTGCAGGCCTTTCTAACCATATTGAGCATGATACGCAGGAAGGAAATCTGTATTTTAAAGGTGGAGGAGGTTACAACCGAGTCTTTAGAACAGGTCAAAAAGGTCGTTTTTCTTTTACAGGTGTAGGCGCTTACAATCATTTAAAACAAGATGTTGAATATGGTCATATGACAGTTGATGCTTTAGGAGGCTTTAATTTTGTTGAACATGATGGTCGTGGTCATTATAAAGCGAATCTTGGTGGCGGTGCAAACTTATCGATGCGTCGTGGAGATGGTCCAAGTCATGTGAGCTTGATGGGTGGTTCGAATAATCATATCCATTTTGGAAATGGTCAGTCGAACATACGCGCTCTAGGCGGCTCGAATTTTGTCTTGAAGAAAGGTCATGGCGCTGTACTGGGTATGCTTGAAGGTATGGGCAATGTTCTTCAAAAAGAAGGTCATGATCCTCTTTCTGTTTTTGCTCTAGGTTTTTATAACATCATTACACACATCAATCACAAAACAAAGCGCTCTAAGACAGAGGTGTTTACAGGAGGAGGATTTAACTTAGTCAGTAAAATCGGTGATGGCCAGATGCAATCCGTACTTCTTGGTGGCGCTAATATCGCAACACATGATGGTGACGGAACGACGCAAATCTGGGCGGCAGGTGGTGCGAATCTGGTGACCAAATTAGGCAATGGTGATTTTGCCAGTGCTCTTTTGGGGTTAGGTAATGTCATGACACATATTGGCGATGGTCAGACGTTGAGTGCGATGGCTGCTGCGGGGAATATCTTTACTAAAGTCGGTGATGATCGTGCGCAGGCTCTCATGCTCGGTGCTGGAAATATCTTCACGCATGTAGGGCATGGCGATAGCTTGGCTGCGATGGGTGGCTTGGGCAATATTGCGACCAAAATAGGTGACGGCGATCTTTATGCTTTAATGCTTGCACAAGCCAATATTGTCACGCAAGTTGGTGATGGCAGTAGTATGTTACTGATGGCGGCTCAAGGTAATCTTGCAACCAAAGTCGGTGATGGAGACACAGATGCTCTGCTCATGGGACAGGCTAATATTTTGACACATATAGGTCATGGCAATGACTTCATTGTCATGCTAGGTCAGCACAATATACTCACTCAAGTTTCGGTCGATGAGTCTACAGCTTTGATGCTAGGACAAAATCAAATTTACAGCCACATAGGTGATGGAAACAGTATAGCCTTGATGGGTGGCCAAAATCAGATGATGACTAAAGTTGGCAAAGGCTCGGCACTCGCATCTATTTTTGGTCAAAATAATATGCTCAATCATGTAGGTGACGGTATGACAGGTGCCCTAGTAGTAGGTAAAAATAACCTCATTACTAAGGTCGGCGATGGTTTGATGGTGACGGTGTCCGCGGCTCAATTTAATCTTGTTACCCATGTAGGAGACGGTCC
>DDNL01000058.1 GCA_002341165.1 Shewanellaceae bacterium UBA2521 | reverse complement strand
TGATAGATGAATTTGCAGACATGATGATGATTGTCGGTAAAAAAGTTGAAGAGCTCATTGCGCGTATAGCGCAAAAAGCAAGAGCTGCAGGCATTCATCTCATCTTAGCAACTCAAAGACCTTCTGTAGATGTGATTACAGGCTTAATTAAAGCAAATGTGCCTACGCGTATTGCTTTTCAAGTCTCTTCTAAAATTGATTCACGCACTATTTTGGATCAGCAAGGTGCAGAAACACTTTTAGGTATGGGAGATATGCTCTACCTACCATCAGGAACAGGTACACCAACACGTGTGCATGGGGCATTTGTTGCTGATCATGAAGTGCATCGCGTGGTTACAGACTGGAAACAAAGAGCTGAGCCTGAATATATTGATAGTATTTTAGCGGGTACTGCTGAAAGTGGCGAAGCCGTGCTTTTACCAGGCGAAGCAGCTGACACTGAATCAGAGCTTGACGCTTTATACGATGAAGCGGTTGCGTTTGTAACGGAAACCAGACGTGGATCGATATCAAGCGTACAACGAAAATTCAAAATAGGTTATAATCGAGCTGCGAGAATTATTGAACAAATGGAGTCACAAGGTATTGTGAGTTCACCCATGAGTAACGGTAATAGAGAAGTTTTAGCTCCAGAGCCCGTGAAAGTTTAAAATAAAAAGGTTGATAAGTGGTATGAAAAAAATAGTAACTTTAGGGTGTATTTTGCTCTCGTTCTGTAGTGATGCAGCAGATAAGAAAAAATCTATCGAAAGTGCATCGGACTCTTTAAGACAAAAAGTGTCCCGACAAGAAGGCTTTATTGCTGATTTTCAACAGCAAGTATTTGATGAAAAAAATAAGTTATTGCTTACCAATACAGGGCAGGTTGCTTTTGACAAACCGAATAAATTTTATTGGCACACAGTGAAGCCCGAATCTTTAATTGTATCGGATAGCAAAAGTGTATATGTCTATGATCCAGAATTAGAACATGTAAATATTCTCTCTATCGATGCTTCTCTGGCAAGCACACCCTTTGCTTTATTGATTAAGCATAATCATCTTAAAGTGTGGAATGATTACCTTGTTAAAAAAGATAAAAACTGCTATCAAGTTCAACCTCAAAAAATGAAGGGTAATCTGGAAAGGCTGGATCTCTGTTTTGAGGCTCATAAACTTGTGAGTTTTACAACCTACGATGTTCAAAAAAGTCATAGTGTTTTTAAGCTATCAAAACATAAGAAGATACGATCAAAAGATAAAAACTTATTCTATTTTACAATACCTAAAGGTACGCAAATTAGTGATGAGCGAAAGCAAGCTCCTTCAAAAAATAAAACTCCACTCATTCAGGATAAAAAAGTCAAATAAATCATGTTAGATACCCGACCTCTTGCAGCACGAATGAGACCTACTCATCTGAGTGAGTATGTTGGACAACAGCACTTACTCGGTGAAGATCAACCATTACGACGCTCAATTGAAGCAGGTCTCGTACAATCTATGATTCTATGGGGTGAACCTGGTACAGGTAAAACAACCTTGGCGCACCTCATTGCATCCTCAAGCGGCATGCAATTTTTATCTTTATCAGCGGTTACATCGGGTATAAAAGATATTCGTTGTGCCATAGATCAAGCTGTTTCTGCTCAACAGAAAGGGCAGAAAACTCTTCTTTTTGTTGATGAAGTGCATCGGTTCAACACAACCCAACAAGATGCTTTCTTACCCCATATTGAAGAAGGACTATTTACTTTCATTGGTGCAACGACGGAAAATCCATCTTTTGCATTAAATAATGCTTTATTGTCTCGGGTACGAGTTTATGTGCTCAAACCTTTAATAGCTTCGGACTTAATGCAGGTCTTAAAGTCTGCAATACAGGATAAAGCAAAAGGTTTAGGCACCATGACGCTTGAAGTTCCTGAAGCAACGCTAGATAAAATTATTGCACTTGCTCGAGGTGATGCGCGACAATCTTTATATTTACTTGATTTGGCAGCGCAAACCTCTGGAAGCTCTCAAGTGACACCTGAGGATGTTACACGCATTGCAGGCGATGTAGCAGGGCATATGGATGCAAGAGGTGATAAGTATTATGATTTGATTTCGGCGTTCCATAAGTCCATTCGCGGCTCAAATCCTGACGCAGCTTTGTATTGGTTATCACGCATGCTCGTTGCTGGCGTCGATCCTCTTTACCCTGCAAGACGCCTTTTAGCTATTGCTTCAGAAGATA
Source organism: Shewanellaceae bacterium UBA2521 (assembly GCA_002341165.1). Taxonomy (GTDB): domain Bacteria; phylum Pseudomonadota; class Gammaproteobacteria; order Enterobacterales; family Shewanellaceae; genus UBA2521. The sequence continues at coordinate 17,951 of DDNL01000058.1, read as the reverse complement.
TAGGCAATGCTGATCCGCAAGCTATGCATATTGCATTAAATGCATGGCAATGCTTTGAACGCGTAGGTGCTGCCGAAGGTGAGCGTGCTATTGCACAAGCGGCTGTGTATCTTGCGATGGCGCCCAAAAGCAATGCTGTTTATGAAGCCTTTAATCAAGCCAAAGAGCTGGCTCAAAAAACGATGCACTTAAAAGTTCCAGATCATTTATGTAATGCACCAACTCAACTGATGCAAAGTATGGGAAAAGGAAAAGGTTATCGTTATGCGCACTATGAACCGCAAGCCTATGCTGCGGGTGTATCTTATTTACCAGAAGCACTACAAGGAACAAATCTGTATCACCCAACAGAGTATGGTTTTGAAAAACGCATTCATGATAAGTTACATAAGCTTGCACTCTTAGATCATGCATATCAAAAGGCACATGATGATAAAGCATAGTGTTCTTGTCGGTTTGATTGCTCTAGGTGGTGCATTAGGTGCTATTTTGCGCTATTTTATTTCATTATTTATCTCAGGGTATTGGGGGAATAGCTTTCCATTTGGTACACTAACCGTTAATGTTATAGGCTCTTTTATTATGGGTTTATTTTTAGGTTGGTTTGAAATACAAGGTGTGCACGAACAGCTTAAAGCTTTTGCTTTGATTGGTGTATTGGGTGCGCTTACAACATTTTCAACATTCTCAAGTGATACACTATTATTACTGCAAACACAGCAATTAGGTAAAGCCTTGCTGAATGTAGGACTTAATACCGTACTGTGCATAAGCATGGTATATTTGGGACAACAGTTTATTTTTCGGATATAAGTAGGTTTATGTTAGATCCTAAGTTTTTACGACAAGACATTGAAAGTACAGCACAAAGCTTAAAATCACGCGGCTTTGATTTAGACGTAGCTCGTTTTATCGAGCTTGAAGAACAGCGTAAAGCACTGCAAGTTGATACAGAAAATTTGCAAGCCGAGCGTAATGCCAGCTCAAAAAAAATAGGCAAAGCAAAAGCACAAGGAGAAGATATCACTCCGCTTTTAAGTCAAGTTGCCCATTTAGGTGATCAATTAGATGAGAAAAAAAGCAAGCTTTCACTCGTCAGTCAACAGCTTGATTTATTCTTAGCAGGCTTGCCTAATTTACCTGACCAAACCGTACCTGTTGGTTTAAGTGAAGAAGAAAATGTCGAAGTGCGTAAATGGGGTACGCCAAAAACTTTTGATTTTCACGTTAAAGATCATGTGGATTTAGGACAAAACTTACAGGGTTTGGACTTTAAAAATGCGGTCAAGATAACGGGTTCTAGATTTATTGTTATGAAAGGGCAGCTAGCTCGTCTTAATCGCGCACTGGCTCAGTTTATGCTTGATGTACATACGCAAGAGCATGGTTATACGGAAATGTACGTACCTTATTTAGTTAATTCAGAAAGCTTAATGGGCACAGGTCAGCTACCTAAGTTTGGTGAAGATTTATTTCATACTCAGCCAGCAACAGAAGAAGGGCAAGGACTAAGTCTTATTCCAACAGCTGAGGTACCTTTAACCAATATGGTACGTGACACCATTTTAGAGGAGCAAGACTTGCCTTTAAAAATGACCGCGCAAACACCTTGTTTTCGTAGTGAAGCAGGATCTTATGGTAAAGATACACGTGGCTTAATTCGTCAGCATCAATTTGAAAAAGTAGAATTGGTACAAATAGTTAAAGCAGAGGAGTCCATGCAAGCTCTTGAAGAGTTGACATCGCACGCAGAAAAAATCTTGCAAAAACTAGAGTTACCTTATCGCGTCATGAGCTTATGCACAGGTGATATGGGTTTTGGAGCACGTAAAACCTATGATCTTGAGGTGTGGCTTCCTGCACAAAATTGTTACCGTGAAATCTCGTCTTGCTCTAATATGTGGGATTTCCAAGCACGAAGAATGCAAGCACGTGTTCGCGTTAAAGGTGCTAAAAAACCTGAACTAGTGCATACCTTAAACGGGAGCGGTTTAGCTTGTGGACGTACTTTAGTCGCTATTTTAGAAAACTATCAGGAAAGTGATGGCCGTATACGTATACCTCAAGTATTACAGCCTTATATGAATGGTTTAACCCATCTAAAATGAGGTGCTTAATGATTTAAGTACTTGAATTTTAAATAAACAATCCTTATATCTTTAAGATGTAGTGATGCACTAATTAATTTAAATCAGGAGTTTTACATGACAAGAATTGCACTTTGGATTTTTACCAACTTAGCTATCATCGTCGTAGTGAGCATTGTAATGAGTCTTCTGGGTGTTAACCCAAGCACTATGAGCGGACTATTGATTATGTGTGCGCTATTTGGATTTGGCGGCTCATTTTTCAGTTTGATGATTTCTAAATGGATAGCTAAAAGATCAATGGGGTGTCGTGTCATCGAACAGCCCGCAGATCAAACAGAGCGCTGGCTCGTCGATACTGTAGCACGTCAAGCTCAACAAGCGGGCATTGCAATGCCTGAAGTGGCTATTTTTGATTCTGCCGACATGAATGCTTTTGCAACAGGACCGAGTCGTAATAACTCTTTGGTTGCTGTGAGCACAGGCTTGCTCTACGGTATGAGTCAAGGTGAAACTGAAGCTGTTTTAGGTCATGAAGTCAGCCATGTTGCAAATGGTGATATGGTGACCATGACTTTGTTACAAGGGGTGCTGAACACTTTTGTGATGTTTGCTGCACGCATTATCGCTTCAATTATCGATAATTTCTTCCGTAGCGATGAAGATGGCGAAGGCCTTGGTATGTTTGCGCATATGTTTGTCGTGATTATTTTAGAAATGCTCTTTGGTATTTTGGCTGCGATCATTATTAATTACTACTCTCGTCATCGTGAATATCGTGCGGATGAAGGTGGTGCCGAACTATCAAGTGTCGATAAAATGATTTCAGCATTACAGAGACTTCAGTCTTCTCATGAATCACAAATGCCTTCTCAAATGGCTGCATTTGGTATTACAGGGAAGAAATCTCTTTCTGAATTATTGATGTCACACCCTCCACTTGATAAACGCATTGATGCGTTACGTCAAAGACGTTCGTAAGAATTTTTCATATGAAGAAAAGCCAGCAATTATGCTGGCTTTTTTTTGTCAAAACTCTATAAATTTGCTAACATGCTAAACTGATGTATTAAATTAGATTTATGGTAAAAGTAGTTTTTTCTTTATGATTTATGACGGGTTACAGCCTAGTACAATTGCGTTTATTCTGGTTTTTATCGGTGCTTTCATTCAGACATCAATAGGTTTTGGTATGGCTATTTTGGCTGTGCCTTTATTATATCTTATTTCTCCAGACTATATTCCTGCGCCTATATGCAGCGTTGCTTTCATTATCTCGATGATTAATGCATATAAATACCGATCTTATATTAATCTTGGTGATTTAAAAGCTGCTTTTATAGGACGTATTCCAGGCTCGATTGCAGGTGGATTATTCTTACTTTATGTTTCCCAAAAAGTCTTAGCTATTTGGGTTGGCGTATTAGTACTTACAGCAGTTGTTGTCAGTTTATTGCCTTATAGATTTAAGGCAACACCTATGAAAATGGGATGGGCTGGCTTTTTCTCTGGATTTTTTGCAACGAGCTCAGCGATAGGGGGACCGCCTATTGCTTTAGTCATGCAGCATCAAAAAACAGAAACTATTCGCGCTAATCTCGCTTTTTTCTTTACTATTGGATCTTTATTCACTTTCGTGATTCAAGCACAAACAGGTAATTTTACTTGGTATCATATCGATTTAACTCTGCCTTTAATTCCTGCTGCTTTACTAGGTTATGCTTTGGCTACAAAAACAACGCACACATTACCTAAAAATAAAATGCGAATAGGTATTTTATTCTTATGTACCTTAGCAAGTTTGATTGAGCTTTGGCATGCCTTAACACAATAAATCTAGCTTTTATAAAAAAAAGTATATAGGATAGCCCTCTAAAATTTATATTGAAGAGGATCCTTAAAATGCAGTTTAAGGCATTTTTAATTAATTTGGACTCAAGCGTAAAGCGATTTAACTTTATGCAAAGCCAATGTGAAGATCTAAAGCTGGATATAGAGCGCATTTCAGCTGTAAAAGGTAGTGATTTAACCGAAGAAGAAAAACAGCGTATCTATGATCAAAAAACCAATGAAACTTCATATGATAGTCAATTAACAGATGGCGAGCTGGGTTGTTATCTAAGCCATATAAAGTGCTGGGAAAAAATAGTACAAGATCAGCTCGATTTCGCTTTAATTTTAGAAGATGATGCAAAAATTGATGTTTCTATACATGCATACATAAAGCATTTATCTAGCTTGCTTCCACATTGGGACTATATTGAGCTTTCTCATGGTCGTAGAGTAAGACCTTACCAACAGGCCACTTATTTGGATGATCAGCTTAAATTGGTGGTGCGTAATAAAATTAATTCAACAACAGCGGGGCAGTTAGTGTCCTATCAAGGTGCAAAAAAATTACTGAAGCACGCTTTACCTATTAAACGTCCTGTTGATATTGATTTACAATACTGGTATGAAAAATCTTTGCAATGCTTCTCTGTCGATCCATTTCCTGTGTGTTCTGCTGGTTTTGACAGCGATATATCTCGTATGGGACGTCAAAAAAGTCGAAGTAACTTATTTAAAAGACTATACATTCAAAGTAAACATCGCTTTTTGTTACACAAGTATCGAAAGCAATTATCTTTAAATCAGTTCACAGATTTAAAAGCTACATTAAGTTAACTTGATGAGTGCGATGATGAGCTGGTTAAGATTGATCATCGCATTCATGATTTCAGCTATAAGGTAAAGATCTTGCGTATTCGACACTAAACCAAGATTGGGTACAATGTATATTATGTTAAATTGACTATTTTATTTAAGTCCTCTCAATAAAAATATGCTTCACATTTCACGAAGCATATTTTTCATATCATACTGCTAATTACCGATTGAATTAAGTAACTTTGCATTACCTCCTACAGCGGTTGTATTGATTGTTTGCGTTTTTTCGTACATCCAGTACGTGAGATAATCTGGACGTGTCATAAATTGTAAAGGCTCTTTTTCTACTTCATAAATAAATTGAGGAATCATACAATGCTGAAGAGCAACCTCAAAAGCAAGAGCTTGAATTTTATCAACTGTATCGATAACAGAAATAATCGATACACTTTTATTTCCAAGCATTGCATGCCATTCTTCGGAAGAAATCAGACAGAGTGCCGAGCCAAATCCTGATTGAATAAGTTGAGCTTGTAACTGTTCTATCGTACTTGAATGTGCATCACAATACACTTGGTTACCCGTCAATAAAGCAATAACAACTTGAATAAACCCTATTTGGTCTTCCGATTTATCTTTTTCTATGAGAGCTTTACCACGAGGAAGCCAATATAATTGACTCTCTTCACCGGTCGAACCTTGCAGATCAATTGAGTATAAATAGGAAGCTTCAAACTGCTTAAAATAAGCATGTAACATAGGATAGGTTTGGCCAGATAACTCGATCTCAGCTATGCGATTACGTAAAAATGACAGACGCCATTCTGGCATGGTTTGATACCAAGAATTAAAAACATGCATTACAATACTTCTCCCATGCGTTGCGTTTTGCTAAATCGAGGTAAATAGTGCGGCCCGCCAGCTTTAGGCCCTGTACCAGACAAGCCCCGACCTCCAAACGGTTGAACACCTACCACTGCACCAATTTGATCACGATTTATATAGCAGTTACCTACGGCTACTTTCTGAGCAATGTACTGATAAACACTTTCATTTCGAGTATGAATACCCAAAGTTAATCCGAAGTCAGTTTCATTGATGTCCTTAATAATTTGATCTAAATCTTTGGTATGATACCGAATAACATGCAATACAGGGCCAAAGTGTTCTTGCTTCAAAGTACGGATATGCTCGATTTCAAAGACAGTCGGTGGTATAAAATGCCCTTCTTGACATACCTCTGCAAGAGGTGTTTGCCCTATAAAGATTGAATTTTTATGCATGACATCAATATGATGTAACAATTTTTCTTTCGCTTTAGCATCAATCACAGGTCCAATATCGGTCTGTATTTTCTCAGGTAAGCCAACATGTAATTCTTGTAGGGCACCTTGAATAAGCTCAATAATGTCGTCTGCTATTTCATGTTGTAAATACAAAACGCGCAATGCTGAACAGCGTTGTCCTGCCGAGGTAAAAGCAGACTTTAAGATATCTAAAGTCACTTGCTCTGGCAAAGCTGTTGAATCAACGATCATAGCATTTTGTCCTCCTGTCTCCGCAATAAAAGGTGCGGGTAAGGTAAGACGAGAAAAAAGATTTTGGTGAATTTTTTTTGCTGTGTGCATAGAGCCGGTAAAGGCAACACCGGCAATACGAGGATCAGAAATAAGTTGCTCTCCTTGCTCTTCCTCCCCCATCACTACATGAATGACATCGTGCGGTAAACCTGTTTTAAAAAGAAGCTGTATGACTCTTATCGCAATCAAAGGTGTTTGTGGTGCCGGCTTAGCTACAACTGTGTTGCCTGCAAGTAATGCCGCGCATATTTGTCCGATAAAAATAGCCAGTGGAAAATTCCAAGGACTGATACAAGCAAATACGCCATAACCTTCTAAGAGCTGATATTTTTTTGCCTCCATAGAATAGTATCGGCAAAAATCTACAGCCTCTCTAATTTCATCTATACTATCTTGTATCGTCTTCCCTGCTTCAAGATGACAAAGTGCCATGAGTTCACCTTGGTGCTCTTCCATCAGATCGGCTAATTTTACAATGACATCGCAGCGCAGTGTTATCTCAGATTGTGACCAGCTTTTAAAAGCTTTTTCGGCAAGAGTAATCGCTTCATCAATTAAGGTATCACTACTATAACTGGTTTCCCCTACTTTCTTTGTAGCTCTTGATGGCGCATAGATATAACGCATATCAGTACTACAAGGTTTACCTGAGATATAAGTATGCCCTTGCCACATTTTACCCAAATGCTTTTTTGTCTCGGTATCAAGATAGGTTCTATGCGTCTGTGCATGCAAGTTAAAACCTTTTGAGTTTTGTCTTTCTGTACCAAAAATGTGAGGTGGTCTAGAGATACAAGGATGGGCGATATCTGAATAAGACTGAATTTTATCAACCGGACACTGAATGAGATCGCTCACTGCGTATTCCTCATCCAATAAATGATGAATGAAAGAGCTATTTACTCCATTTTCGAGTAGACGCCTTACCAGATAAGGCAAAAGATCTTTATGCTCCCCCACGGGAGCATATAGACGCAAAGGTTGATGTATTTCTTTTTGCACAACTTCATGTAAAGATTGTGCCATGCCATGTAGACGTTGAAATTCATAATGATGATGTGTGGCCATAACAGATATAGCAGCAATAGTATGCGCATTATGCGTTGCAAATTGTGGTCTGAGATAATATTTAACTGGATCTGAAAAAATCAGTCGCACTGCAGCTAAATATGAAATATCAGTCCCCTCTTTTCTGGTAAAAACGGGATAATCTGTTTGCCCATTAAGCTGTGCCCATTTTATTTCATTGTCCCAGTAAGCTCCCTTAACCAACCTTACAGGAATGAAACTCTCGTTTTTTTTAGCTAAGGCTGCTAACCATATTAAAACAGGAATTGCTCTTTTAGAGTACATTTGCACAGCGAGACCAAGTTCTCCCCAGTCTTTTAAATTTGGATGCTGATATATTTTCTCAAATAACTTTAAAGATAGCTCTAATCTATCAGATTCTTCTGCATCAATCGTAATACCTATATTGCGTGTTTTAGCATAAGTAATAATATCAAGGACAATATCAAATAGTTCCGTTAAAACGCGTTCTTCTTGATAAATATCATACCGAGGAAATAAAGCTGTTAATTTAATAGAAACTGTAGCTTGTTCTGTTTTTTTACTTTGATAGATAGCATCAATTGAATGCTTATAACTTTCATAGTAATAAGCAGCATCTTTTTTTGTAATCGCAGCTTCACCTAGCATATCAAAAGAATAACTTATTGATTTATGATGTGGCTGTATATATTGAAACGCTTCATCAATAGTCCGACCTAAAATAAAATGCTTACCTATTATATTCATAATTTGTAAAGTCATTTCACGAATCAAAGGCAAAGAAAATTTAGAGATAAGCTTTTGCCATGTGACTTTATATTTTGTATCTTGATCTACAATTTGAGTAATGCGTTTCGCAAGAATAAGACCTGTGGTACTTGAATTAACTTCCCAATATTTAGATGCATTTTTATGGCTTGACCAATCAAAATTATTTAACTTATCACAAATTAAGTTATTTTTATTGTGATTATCGGGAATACGAATTAATGACTCTGCAAGACACATAAGAGCAATGCCCTCATCTGTATTTAAACCATATTCTAATAGAATTTTATCTACAAGGCTGATGGATTTGGTTTTACTTCTGACATATTCAATGAAATATTGAGATTGAGTAGAAATTTGATCTTTTTCTTCTTCACTTAGCTGACACAACTGGATAAGTTGCGGTATTAATTGAGACTCATCAACTTCATAAGATGAAATAATAAATTGCCATAAAGTATCAAGTGGATATGTCAGAATGTCAGGGTGACAAACATCTTTGATCTGAACCATAAGCTTCCTTTCTTTTTATGATATCAATATAGTTTAAAATTTAAAGTTTGAACTCAGTTATCTTATCATAAAGTCCGTTAGCTTGATCCTGTAAACCTGTAGTTGATTTGGCATTATCTTGAGAAAGGTCATTTGATTCATTCACTAAATCTCGAATAACGACCATATTTTGTCCCATTTCCGCAGAAACTTTAGATTGTTGCTCAATTGCTGCAGCAACGGTTGTACTCATATCCATAACAGAGACAACGCCATCTGCAATTTTTTGCAAAATAGCACCTGTTCCTTCTGACTGTTTAGCGCAATCTAAACTATCTCTCTGACCTTTTACAACAATGGTCACAATATTTTTAGTACTGTTTTGTAACTTTTCAATAATAGAACTAATTTCTGATGTCGCCTCTTGCGTTCGGCCAGCAAGTGTTCTGACTTCATCGGCAACAACCGCGAATCCTCGGCCTTGCTCACCTGCTCGAGCTGCCTCAATAGCTGCGTTCAATGCAAGCAAATTGGTTTGTTCTGCAATATCTGAAATCACATTTAATACATCACCAATAGACTGACTATCTGAATTTAATTGTTGTACATCTGAAGATGCAGAGTTTAAGTTATTGGCTAGTTCTTGAATCAGATTCACTGTTTGCTTCACATCATCATAACCTGATGTGGCATTATCATTAGCTACTTGTGCTAAGTTTTTCATACGCTCAGTACTGCTTGCAATTTCTGAGATAGTTGCAATCATTTGTGTTGCCGCGGTTGCAACAAGATCAGTTTCACTAAGTTGTTTTTGAGCTCCGCGCGCTGTTTGATCAATACTCTTGTTCAGTTCCATGCAAGACTTATTAATAATACCAATAGTCGCAGAAACTTCTTGCAAAATAGTTTGTAAGCTACTGAGCATTGAATTAAGTTTTGTACTCATTTCACCCATTTCATCTTTAGGTATATCTAAAACCCTTTGGGTTAAATCATTATCTCTTTCAATAATTGAAATCATAGAAGAAAAACTAGCAATTGAATGAACAATACTATGCTGAATATAAAGTGCCGTGCCACCTATTGTAATACCAATAACTATTAGTAGTAATCCAACTAAGCCTTCTAGAAAAATTTCAGAATTTTCAGCATGTTCATTCATAAAATCGAATAAAACATTTATGGATTTAATAGCCTCGCGCATCTCAATTTCTCTTTTTTGAGCAAGACCACTTTCTTCATCTAAACCAAACTCTTTAAGCTTGACTGTGAGATCATTAAATAATTTTTTATATTTATTAAGTGATGCTCTTATATCACTTGATGTATTGCTTCTTATATTCATATACTCTTTATCCCATGAATCGAGATAAACAAGTTGTTTACGATTTATAAAATTACTTTCAGCTCGGCGCATCTGTAAGTAAGCAATAATTAAATTGGTATTGCCTGAACTTTTTAATTTTCTTTCTAATACTCGGGCTGCATTAATAGCTTGTTTTTGTAGTCCACTTCTAGGATCAGTTAAACCATCACCTATATCATTTTTAATAATTTGATAGCTCTGTTTATATGCTTCAGCATAATCTGCAACCTGTTTTTCGACATCATTAAGTAATTTCGTAAACTCTTCTTCATCCCCAAAAAATCTATGTAAATTCGCTATTTCATCTGTAATCTCTTTTTGAGACTCATCGAAACCATTTCTTACAGCAGTCGTATCTCCAGGTAGATATGAATTGGCTTCTCGAATACGCATTTGACGCAGGTTGGTATCAATATGCAATATGTCTAATGTGATTTGATCATATTCATTTGCATGGCTAGCAATAGCAACCATCATCAAATAGATGATCACAATAGTTATAATGGATAATGCTGTATTTAAATAGAGTTTATCTTTAATCTTCATCCATCTACTCTCAGGTCGTCTCACATCATTAGAGAAAAGCTACATAATTTATCGGAACAAAAAGCTTTATGTTTAATTAAAAAATAAAACTGAATAAAATCAAAGTTTTACATTTTTTCTCAATCTCTACTTATGAAAATAATCATTTTCGAAAGTAGACTTTTTAAAATTCAAGTTTGCCTACACAAGGTCAAAGCATGTCGTTTCTGTATCATTTGTTTGATGCATAAACTGTTCCTGTTTTCGAACCCAAACTACAAATGTTGCTTTATTTTTCTGAAAGTAGGTTTTTTAAAATTTAAGTTTGTGGGATAATCACCAGATTATTTCATGGAATAAAAAGTATTAAATATATGGAATCACATCAAGGCTCGACAAGTTTCCTTGTTCCTATAACACAAGAAGTCACACACACACCAACCAATCAGAAAAAGCAAACCAATGCTGCTGTAACTTACCTTCTGAGTTTGCATTCAAAATTAAGTCGGAAAAAAATGGGATACTATTTACAGAAGGTTGCTCAGATTCTGACGGGACAAAACAACATTCTTTATTGCTCTTGGGGAGATCTACGTCGTCATCATATTCAAGCGATTATGAATATACTCATTGAAGGCCATCGCTCCCCTTCAACCATGAATACTTATTTATCGGCGTTAAAAGGTGTTGCACATGAAGCTTGGATGTTAGAACAAATGAGCATGGAGCACTACCAACACATCAAGCAAATTAAAGGTGTTCGCGGTGAACGCATTACAAAAGGTAGAGCATTGAATCCATCTGAAATAGAACAAATATTCCATGCTTGTGATCTAGATAAAAGTTGCCGAGGTGTTCGAGATAGCGCTATCTTTGCCGTACTGATAGGATGTGGTTTGCGTCGTAACGAGCTTGTTAATTTAAATTTAAACAATATCTCATGGGAAGATCAATCGATTCGACTTATAGGGAAAGGTAACAAAGAAAGAATTGCTTTTATGCCTCAATCAACTGTAAAAAGATTAGAACATTGGGTGTCTCAAGTACGAGGAGATCATGCCGGTCCTTTATTTACACGTATTAGGCGTTATGATGACATGCAAGAAACAAGAATGACCGATCAAGCAATTTATAGTATTTTAAGATCCAGAAGCCAAGCAGCACAGATTACTGATTTTTCTCCACATGATTTAAGACGTACGTATGCTAATCAATTACTTGATCATGGTGTAGATATCATGACCGTCAAGGATATGATGGGGCACAATAGTATCACTACAACTCAAAGGTATATTCGTATAAAAGATGACAAGATGAAACGCGCCAGTGCGTTGCTCAATTTTTAAAGTGGAAGCAAGAATACATTAGCACATTGTACTTTTATTGATAAAATCAATATAGCGCATAAAAATTATATATTATTGAATTCAAATCTTATTATATTGTTTTTATTGCCGATACAAAGGAATTAAGAATCCTTTTATATTGGAAATAAATCATGTCTAAAATTTATAAACTCTATGCTTTTTTAATACTTTTTGCTTCAATGCTACTCACAGCCTGTAATAATAAGATGAATGATGATTTGCAAGAAGATTTGGCTGCGATTGCAGCTGATGCAATTCCAGCAGGTGCCATAGGTCAAGATGCATATAATGAATTCTATGAAAAAGTAGAAAGTAATTTGGATATCTTGAAAGACTTTTCTGAAAAGCAAGCTAATAATAATGGAGCTCCACCAGAGATACCCGATCCTAAAATAGCAATAGCTTTAGCGGAAGTTAATACATTTTTAGTTATAACAAGTGAGATTAATATAGCTGAAATTGTAGAAGACAGAAAGAAAGTGCTCGAAATGCACACTAATGTAGTCAAGATGTATACTGATCAGGTCATTGGTTTAATAGATGTAGAACTTGCTAACTGCAAAAGCTTACAACACCTGCGTGAAGTTGAACAAAAGTACTCAACAGATCCTAAATATCAATATAAAGAAATTCAAGATAAACTAAAACAAAAAATAACAGATTATACACCGACATGTGAAAGGAATGATGAAGGCGACCACGGTCTACCTGCTCCACCTTCTCTGCCTGCTTCAGGTAATTAAAACAATAACTTTATTCGGCTAGGTTTTATATTGATGCGGTTTATGCCGCATCAATAAGATATATGCTTACACCTCTGCTTTCCATATCAAGATACAAAATCGTACTCTTTTGGGTGTCATAAGCATTACAGATTCACTCCAAACCCGTTTCATTAAGCACTTTTTTTTGTACTCTCCAAGTCGGCATAAATTGTGTCATAAAGGCTTGAAATCTTTTGTTATGAGTACGTTCAAGTAAATGAGTGAGTTCGTGCACGACCACATATTCAAGGCACTCCGGTGGTTTCTTGATCAGCTCAAGGTTCAGCCAAATACGCTGTGCACCGATGTTACATGTACCCCAGCGTGTTTTCATTTTTTTAATGCGGTACTCTGGCATCGGTACCTGCATTTGCTGCACTCTTTTAGGCACAATTTTATCGAGCTGTAATCTGAGTTCTTTTCTATACCAAGCATCTAAAACTTTTTGCCGTCCTTTCGTGTTTAGTGTTGGCGAAACATACATGCACAAACTATCTGTACCTTCGATTTTAATATACGAACGCCCTGCTTGCGCAATCACTTTAAGCTGATAACGCAAACCACGAAAATAATGCGTTTCACCACTCACATACTGTCTTGGAAGCTGCCTGGACTGATCTGCAAATTTCTTCTGCTGAGCTCTAATCCAGCCTATTTTTCCTATCAACAAAAGACGAATCGCATTCAGAGAAAAATGATAAGGTGCAGAAACGCGTACAGCCCCATCAGGCGGCAATACTTTAAGATGTAGATTTTTAATGCGTTTTTGATGTACAACCACAGCAATATCGGCAACCATCAAGGTGGTGTGCATAGAACCTTATTCCTTATGCGACGCGTCATGTTGAACACATAGCTATTATAAAGAAATATATTCAGACATCCAATTCATTTAATCCAAGCAAAATTTTATAGGTATCTATTTTATTCATCAGCTTATTGGTAGATACCCACTCAATCATTTACTAAAAAGGTTCTCTATTTTAAATCTGAATCTATTTATTTCAAGTGAGTGTCTTTGGTTTATATTGTTCTGAAAAAAACTTACTTTTACTCTGTTTTTTTAGAATAAATAGACATAAGTATTCATGTTTTGGCTGGGTGTCTTGGTTTTTGTTTTTATTTTGGAATCGTAAGCCGTTTATGATCAACGACTTACGATAAAGAACAACGAAGGTTAAACTTCTTCTAAGCTTTTGGTGAGTTGATTGAGCTTCGCGCCTTCTAGGCCAACGTCTTTTAATAAAGAATCTACCAGAGGTGCTTGTGCTCTATAACGTAGCGCACTACTTACGATTTGGTCAGACAAACTTCCATCTTGACTCGCTTGCGCCGTGCCTGCTGACTGTGTCGGCCCATGCATACCATCAACTTGTACAATTTTGATAGAGTCAATGTTTTCCATAGGCTTAACGCTTTCACGGATAATAGCTTCTAGATTTTGAATGAGTTCTAGTTTGATTTTCATTTGAACTTGTTGTTCAGAAAGAAGGTTTGCAGCTTTATTAATTGCTTCTTGCCCGGCAGCTTCAACGACATAACTGACCTGAGTTGCATCAGCTCTTAGCTTTTCTGCTTGTGATTCTGCTTCTGCTTGGATCGTAATTGTATCAGCTTTAGCTCTGGAATCTTCTCGTAATGCTTCTGCTTGATCATAAGCTATAAGTTTTTGCGTCTCTGCTGCAATTTTTGCAGTAATGGCTTCACGCTCAGCTTCTTTAGCAGCATCAATGAGTTCAATTTGCTTTTGACGTTGTGCGACAGCCTCTTCTCTTGATGTGACTACGCCCTCTTCTGCTTTGACCGCTTCTGCTTTAGCTTCATTGGCTTGAGCATCTGCTAAAGACTGTTCTTTTGACTTTAACGTGACAGAGATAACCTTGTCCTGTGATGCAATTTCAATTGCTCGCTGTTTTTCAATAAGCTGAGTTTCAAGAAGCTTATCTTTATTAATCTTCTCTTGCTCTAAAGCACGATCTGAAACAATTCGCGTTTGTTCTACAGCTTGAGAAGCCTCAATTTTAGATTGTTCTGAAGCCTTTTCTTGAGATGCTTTGCTTTTAACGATTTCAGCTTCTTGTTCTGCGCGTTTTATCTCAATTTCTCTTTGTTGCTCAAGTTTGGCGTATTCTTCTTCGCGTAAGATATCGAGTTTGAGTTTCTCTGCTTCCAAATTTTTATTTTTAATTTGCACAGAGTTATCCTGTTCGATATCGTTTCTTATTTTTTTTCGACTTTCAATTTCTTGGGTTAATTTAGTTAAGCCCTCGGCATCAAATGCATTGTTTGCATTAAAATGCTCCATGCTGGTTTGATCGAGACCAGTTAAAGAAACCGATTCTAATTCCAGTCCATTTTTGAGCAAATCTTCAGATAAAACTTGCTGGACTTTTTGAACAAAATCAGTTCTTTGTTCATGTAATTCTTGCATCGTCATTTTGGCTGCAACAGAACGAAGCGCATCAACAAACTTACCTTCAACTAGCTCTTTCAGTGCATCATGATGTAATGTTCTTACACCTAAAGTTTGCGCAGCATGGCCAATAGCTTCTTGCGTAGGCTTTACACGCATGTAAAATTCTGCGATGACATCAACACGCATTCTATCTTGTGTAATAAGCGCTTGTTCTTCTGAGCGTTCAACCAGTAAACGAATTGTATTCATATTCACAGATATGATTTCATGCACAATGGGAAAGACCATAGCACCGCCATTTAGAATGACTTTCTCTCCTCCAAGTCCTGTTCTGACGAAAGCCTGCTGTTTGGAAGATCTTTTATACATTGCTGAAAGAGTTATGCTTAAAACGACAATCACGCCGAGAACAGCAAGGATAACTGGTAACATAGTGTATTCCTTTTTGATAAATTAAAATGGTTTTTCTTTTTTTATGGCAAGATAAAGATTCTCTTTGCATTCAATAAGTAAGATAGATGCTCCTGTATGAAGCACTTCATCACTTGCTTCCGGCTCGACCATAACATAATGGCTATAGCCGAATTGATCGATGACCTTGGCTTCCGCTGGATAATTTTTTTTAGCGGTTCCCAGTGTAATCTGTGCAAATTTTCCGACAAAATCTTGTTGTGAAACAACGGTAGACTCTTCTTTAAAGCAATATTTGTTTAATAAAGCGAGGCCTATTTTTTGATTCACTGCAGCGGTATATAAAGCAGCAGGAATCATCAACCAAGATGGCAATAATAGGTTAAAAATTATCTGAAAAAAGTACTGGTAAAGTAATCCCCAAAATACAAATAATGAAAGAAACAGAATCAAAACAACAAAAAAAGGCACTTGTCCAATATGAAGCCAAACACAGAATTGGCCGAGCATACGCAGACACTTATTTTTTGAATATTTTATGTCCGAATTCACAAAAAGCGCACTAAGCATCTCACTCACGGTACCACCAAAAATAATACTCATGAGCTCAATACCTACCAAACCTAGGATGAACACGGACGTATACAAAAGAGCGCTATTTTGATGTAGAAAAATTAAATCAAGCATCATAGATGACCTCAATAAAACAGATAACTTATAAACAATGGAGTCAATATAAAATCGTTATGACGCTTTATTTTTTGCTTTTAAACGTTCCAAAATCTCTTGAGCACTAGGCTCTGAAGTGGACAACCCTGCTTGAGCTATTTTTTCTTTTAAGCTTGTTAATTTATGATCTGACTGAAGACTTTTCATCGCTTCCATACGGTCAAAAGTATCAGTTTGTTTTTGTTCGAGGCGCTCTATTGATTTTTGTGCTTGTGATAACTGATGCGAACTTTTAAGCTGCTGATTTGTAATTGAGGCATTAGCATCTTGAAGCTTAGCTGTTGCTTTGAACTTCACACACTTCTGTTCCATCTGGTTTACGATATCACTAGATTCTTGTATGGTCTGTTTGAGTTGTGCCACGTATGTGACCAAATCTTTTAGTAATACTTGTTGCTGTGCTAATTCGACTTCTTTTTGACGGATATATTCAGCTATTTCTAAGGCTAATGTCTCATTACTTTTATCGATGGACTGTTGTACTAATTGCTCATGTTCTGATATATCTGCTTCAATACTTTTTATTTTGCGCTGCGCTTGTATCTCTTTGGCCATTAAATCAGACAAGTCATGTTTTGCTTGTTCTAGACTTTGTTTCGCATCGAATATTTCTTGTTCAAGAATTAATAATTGATTAGCATCGACAATCGCTTCACCTAGCTCTCTTGTTTTACCACGTAAAGCACTGGAAATTTTTTGCAATAAACTCATGAAATAAACCCTTATTTATAATTTATAATTTGTAAGTGTATTTTTCATCTTGTGCTATTTCACAAAACTAAAGCTTTAATATAACATGTTTTGCCATTACTCTTAATAAAAAGTGAAATTTATTTCATTATGATACAAGATTTTATCCTAGAATAAGGTTTTATATGTTTTTTACAATGAAACCTTCAAGACAATTCCTGTCCCTTGAAAAGGATCGTTAGGTAGCATAGAGATAGACTAATCTTTCAAATACGAAAACAAAGGCGAAAATAAAACCCTCATCTGAGGGTTTAATACAAATTTTTATAGCTCAGAACCAAATGCAGCCTCATTAAAGAGGCCACATCAAAGATTTATTTTTTAAATTCAAAAAACCATCACTTATTTTACATAAAGTTTATCTTTTATAAGCTCAAGTGCTTTATTAAATGAAGGGTTGTCTTGTGAATAGTAGTTCTCAAAGGTTTGGCCTTCTGTATAGTAATCTGGCTCAATACCTTTGGGCTTATTATGTTCATCTTTTTCTAAAGAAGCGCCGTTAAGATAAAAGTCTTCATTACTCATTTCGTATCCCATACCATTGGGCAACTTACGACCAAATGTATCTGAATAAAAAGAAGGTGTTTTACGTCCGACACGTATCGCATCAGGTACCAAACGCTTTATGGCCACAACAAAATGATCACCAGCACTGATCGTTGTAGGCGAGGTTAAAACAATAACAGGTTTATGAAAATGGATAGACTCGGTTTTATGCACGACATAAGGCCTACCTTCATCCAGAGCACCGTCTTTAAAGGTTTTCACGGTCACATAATCAATTTCATTCGTTCTTGAATGTTCAATGGTATCCCAATTCATAAACCGTTCGGCTAGAGCAATAGCACCTCTATCAGAACCGCCACTATTGAGGCGCACATCAATAACCAAGGCATCTTTATCCGTTAAACTTTCCATGACATGCTCTAAGCCACGAAGATAATCTTGATCATAGTCAGGAAATTCATGAACTCTCAAATAACCTATTTTTTTACCT
>DDNL01000065.1 GCA_002341165.1 Shewanellaceae bacterium UBA2521 | reverse complement strand
GTAGTAGGTAAAAATAACCTCATTACTAAGGTCGGCGATGGTTTGATGGTGACGGTGTCCGCGGCTCAATTTAATCTTGTTACCCATGTAGGAGACGGTCCAACAGCCGCTTTACTTGCGGCAAAAAACAATATACTCACCAAAATTGGGGCAGGTACGACGAGTGGAATCTTGATCTCTAAAACAGGGAACATCATGACGCATATAGGTGACGGACTCACGGTAGGTTTTGGTCTGGGCAAATATAATATCATCACCAAAATTGGCCAAGGTCGTTTTATTTCAGCTGTATCTGGAGAAGTAAATACTTCAACGCACGTGGGGCATGGAGATCATTACCAGTTTGCCAAAGGCAAGATGAACATCATGACGCATGTAGGTAATGGAATGGATATCTCGGTTGCGCAAGGAAAAATAAATACGATAACGCACGTAGGCAAAGGTACACAATATGCTGGCTTATGGGGTGATGAGAATATCGTAACGAAAGTAGGGGATGGTAATCAGGCGCTGTTCGCAAAAGGACGCATGAATGTTGTGACGCAAGTAGGTGAAGGAGACCGTTATGTGGGTTTATGGGGAGAACACAATATTGTGACCCATGTAGGTGACGGTAAGCAAGTCGTCATTGCAAAAGGTAAAGCTAATGTGAGTACTTTAGTCGGAGATGGATTACACATTTCTATGACTTATGGTGAAGCGAATATCAGCACACAAGTGGGTCAGGGTACGTCTGTACATGTTGGACAAGGCAAGTTGAATGTGCATGTTAAATCGGGCCATGGAGCAAGTATTTCTGCGCTGAAAGGAGATTATAATGCGACGATACATGCAGGAGATGGCTTAACGGTTAACGGACAATATGGTAAGCAAAATATACTTTTGAAAGTAGGACATGGCGATGTATACAGTTTAAGCCTTGCTGGACAAGGCAATGCACAAGAGCGAGCGATGTTTTTCTTAGACAATATGAAGGAAACTGCTTTAGGTTTATTAGGTGGGCAAGCGATTAACTATGCTGTTCAAGGTCATCCAAAAGAAGAGATGGAGTCTTTAGTTTATCCATCAGGTATTGCCTTAGAAGAAAAGTCGTTGAATTTAAATTCATTAAATGATCTTGATGTCACGTACACTGAAGCATCACTTCCTGAACTTCATGCTCTAAAAGATATAGAGCGTCTGAATATATCAGCAGATAAACTAGACAATGATGCATTGATAGAAGATATGATTCATAAGAATACCCATATGAATGATTTATTGGGTGAGACAGTACAAGAGCAAGAAGTTTTACAAACATATCGAGAATCTTTCCAAGCAGCTAAAGAGCAACCTAAAGATAAGGCTGAGTATTTACGGACTTATTTTCAAAAAATGAGCAAACAAGAATATAATCAGCAAGGTTCTTATGTGCAATTTCATCTTAAAAAAGAAGCGTTTAGGATGAAAAAAGCAGTTGATCATTTTTCTAGTTCTTTTGCATCTTTCGATACCTTTTCGTCAAAAGAAAGTCAAACGCCTCATAAACATGAACAGTGGGTTCAGGGATTAGCGGATCAATTGCAAGCTCAATATCAGACGCAAGCATCTCAATCATTAACAAAAAGCTCACAATCTTTAATTGATTTAGATCAATCAAAAGCTATTGACCTGAAATCTATTGATGGTGCTATGGAACATGTACGTTCAGCTCAAGAAGGTAAACAAAGGGCGACTTTTGAACATGAGCAAGCTTTAGAGCAAGCGCAAAAAAGAGAAGCAGAAGGCAAAGAAAAAGAGCAGGAAGCTTATCTTGAAGAGCAACGACTACATAATATGAAGCAATCTACGCACGCAAGTATAGATGAAATTTCAGCTATGGGTACAGACGATGCAACCTATGACACCACCAATGCCTATTTAAACCAAAAAGTTAAATCTCGTACTACAAATTTCAAAGGTAGTGGTTTAACGCAATCTACACATCCTATAGAAAGAGATCATAATCATCTGACTTATACCCAAGATCAAAACACAGAAGATCTATCGGATGTCGACGCATCACATTATACACAACAGCTTGAAGAGCAGCTCAATAGTGCTGTGGTCACCATGAATCAGAATGTAAATCGCTTGAAGCCAAGGCGTACAGTGTCTGATGCGCAAGTGTTATATCAGCAATTTCAACCTGTATCAGCTCAACTTGAACCTCAAACTCAACCTTTAGAGCCATCAGCACCTCAACACAGATCATGGGCTACGCCGACATCCATAAAGACTTCTGGGCTTGATTTTGAAGGATTAAGTGACTGGGGCTTGCTCCCAGATTATAAACTGATGCGTTGTGAAGATTTTGAAGCAGGTTTACAGGCATTATATCTGCATGATCCACAAGCAGAAGAAGTTTTAAAGTCTGCATTACAGGAATATTATACAGCGACCCTTGAGCATGGTGTGTTTCATGAAAAACCAGTTTTGGCTTTGCGCTATTTGAATCATATGTTGCAAGGTTTCCTCTTAAAACATAGTGCATTAGCTGAAGAAGGTGTTATACAGACCCTTGTAGAGCAGGTTGCTCGACAAAAACAGATATATCTAGATCGGTTACCTACAGCACAATTAGACCGTGCACGACTGCAAAACATCTCTTTCTCTGAATTGTATGACATGTTACCTGATATCCATAGTGAAAAGCGGCCTTTAATTTTGGATGCTTATGGTTATTTTAGATTTGAAACGCCAGAGCAAGTACAAGACTTTAACTCAGCGGAAATCACTAGGTTGAGACAAGCGACTGTCGATAAGTTGATGAGTTTGGTTGCTGATGAATTTAATACTCAGATAGCGCAGACAACGGAGCAAAAGGTTCATTTTTATCGCCTCTTTAATTATATCGCGGGTATTACGGTCAATGAAGTGTATGAAATACAAAGTATGATTGATGATCTGGTTATCACTCAACCTCTTCAAGATGAGTTAAGAAGCTTAAACCTCAATCCTGATGCACAAACGATAGAAGACCTCTGCTTTGCGTTAAAAACGAGTTATGATCCCATAACCTGTCTTTATCTTGATGAGCATTTACCGCTATTAGGTAAGCCGTCTGATAACACACTTACATTGAACGATGTGCATCAGTTAAAGCTTCTTTTATCGCGCGATCAGGCGCATATTAATCGGTATAAAAAATGGTCGGACAGTATTTATTTTACTCATAGGGAGATGACTACACCAGAGAGTCAATATTTGATTCTCAGAGAACTTGCTAAAGCTCCATCTGAAATCGTAGATAAGTTATTTGATATTGAAGTACCTATTAAAGATCTGAATTTACAAGAAGTTGGACGCCAAAAACTGATCATTGAATTACAGAAAAATGATGGTCGAGGTTATCGTACACCTGAGGGTGAGTACGTTGGTAGTGCAGGTTGTTATGATCCGAGATCCAACAAGATTCATTTGGCTTTAAGTCAAGATGCTTTGGGACAGTGGTTCTTGCCTGATGACAGTATTGTATCGACTGTTAACCCTGTACTGCATGAATTTGGTCATGCTGTGGATTATATACTTGGTGGAAATCTTGGCATTATTGCGTTGTCTCAATCCGATACATTCCAAGCGAGCTGGAAGGAAGAAATGAGAGAGCATGCTCTCTTGAGGCTTCCTATTCATAGTTATTATACCTCTGATGTGATTGGTTCACTTGAAATGTTTGCTGAGTCTTTTGCTAAGTTTTATGGTCGCTCAACCTATCAAGGTGTTCATGATACGTTTTGGAATATTGCTGAACAAGCTACAGTTCGTCATGCACAGGAAGGCTTTGAAGCGCTAGGTCATTGTTTGAGTCGCATTAAAAATCCATCTGAAGCAGATCAAAATAGACCTTCGGATCTTCAACTTGAATTTCAATCGGATTCGGGTTCGGATTCGGATTCGGATTCGGAAGTTCCTACCGTTTTGCATGATTTTGATCGCTTAGAGCAAGTGTATCAAAGATTTAGCCAAGGTATCGAAGCTCCTTCGTCAACACCTGCTACGGATTATATGCCTACAGTAGGTTTTTATAGTTCCTTTGATGTATCACCTTTAGAAGAAGAGAAAGAAGCGATATTATCTCAGTTGGCAAGAAGTTTTAAGATCGCAACAGAAAATATATTTGAAGATTTTGGTATTCAAGCAAACAAGGTATTGAGTAAGCAAGACTGCGCTGAATTGGCGCAACTGTACTACGAAGCAACGATTGAACAACAATGGAATAAACGTCATGAATTGATTAAGAAGGTCAATGCACTAGGTTATAGTTTAGTGAACACAGATCAATCAGAGTATGCATTTTGGTCGGGTGGCCAAAGAGCGGCATTTAATCGTATACGTGTGAACGATGAGCTCGATAATAGGTTTATTTTTGATTTAGATGTACCAGCTCTTAACTTTTTACATGAAGTGAATAAGAACTTCTTGATGTGGGCGAAATATAGCTATAACAAAATTGATCCAGATAAGTTTTCTTTAATGCAGCGTGCAGGGCATCAGAACATTGCTTACTGGAGTTCATTTTATGCAACCATGACACGTGGTGATGTCTATGTGGTGGCACCCCGCCTAACGGTAGGCTCTTTCTTCTGGTACGCTGAATTACCTGTATTACGTGCAATGCAAAAACAGGGTACCGTCAACGATATCAGGTTTATCAATGCCAGTCGTATGTATCTTAATCCAGAAACACAAGAGACATTGGGGTCTGAACTCGGAGATATAGATTTAGGAGTGCGTCTTGGTTTTTACCAAGGTCAGAAATACCAAGAGATGCAGAAAAGTATTTATGAATCAGAGGCTGTACAGAATAGAATTAAAGCAGGAAATCCTGTGTTTATCACCAATAATCAATTTCTTCCTACAGATACCTTTAGTAGTAACATAGTTGAAAATGCTTTGATTCAACATAAGCTTTTTTATGCACAGCGCAAAGAGCGTAATACGTTTGCATCGATTCAGCAAGATTCGGTGCTTTTAGAGTCTTGGCCACCTCGTGCGGGACAAGTACAAAAGCGTATTCAACTCGATCATGAAATTCATCTAGATGATGCAAATGATATCAAGCAGTTACGCTTTATTGAAAAGTTTTTATTGGCTAGCTACCCTGATTACGCATCGATTCCAAAATCTATGAAGATGACGGCATCAGAGATTTTTGATACTTCAGATACAACAAAAGAGGCAACATTACTTGCCTTGAAAGTGAATGGAAGTTGGGTATTATCACATCGGTTGGATGCGTCAGAAATGGCAGAAGCTATGGCGCGTTTTCAGGCATTCTCTACAGCAGACTCTTCGGCATATAAGGTTCATCAACAACCTCAGTTCGACAGTTTAGGGGTCTTACATGAAATGGCTTTAACCATGCAAAAAGATCTTACTCCACTAGA
Organism: Shewanellaceae bacterium UBA2521; assembly: GCA_002341165.1. Lineage (GTDB taxonomy): Bacteria > Pseudomonadota > Gammaproteobacteria > Enterobacterales > Shewanellaceae > UBA2521. The sequence continues at coordinate 21,709 of DDNL01000065.1, read as the reverse complement.
TAAAGAAACTCACAAGATAGCGGTAGACAGTACGAAACGCTTTGATTCTGCTTATACACAAGAACAGCGTGATGACATGGCGATTCAATTACCGCAACACAATTTACCGCAACACAATTTACCGCAACACAATGCAGAGACGACCGAGACACAAGTCGATACACATCTTGAATTTGATTCTGCTTATACACAAGAACAGCTTGATCAAATGAAGATCAAGCCGAGTGCAGAGGTATCACATCGTGCATCAGTTGAGCATTGGGACAAAGTAGCGGTGCCTATGAATCAAAGCGAGAGTACAACACGCTTTGATAGCCAGGTGATTATTCAACTGGAAAATGATCCTATTGCTGCAAGAGCTGCTGCACGCTTAGCAGGTAAACATCAGCAATCGAGCATTCTGGTGCAGTTGGATCAAAAAGGTCAATATCGCGTTTTACATGGCGATTTAGCTAACTTGAAAGGAAAGGTACGTTGGCAAGCTGTTGGGCATGGCCAAAAGCTCAATCTATCAGATCAGCATAATACGCAGATGAGTGGTTATAAGCCACAAGAGTTGGCTGCCGCATTAAAGCATTTTTCTGATGAAGTAGAAGAAAAATATCAAGTTAAAGCTGAGCCGAATCATTTGAGTTTGGTTGGTTGTACGCTGCTTGCTCAAGATAAGCAAACAGGCTTTGCTCAAGAACTGATGCATGCATTGAAAGATCAAGGTATCAGCACGACTATGTCTGCGCGCCTTACCGAAGTTGGGGTCAACCAAGAAGGAAGAAAAGGCACCAAACTGAATTCTAGCGATTGGCAAGTGAAGCAAAAACAACACAAAGTACAGTTGAAATGGAGCGATCATGGTCAGCTTGAAACCTCACAAGAGCGTATTCATAATGGTATTGCTCAAAGCGATGTGCAGCTTCATCAAGTCGGAAAAACACCTGATCATGACAGGGTGCATGGACACATAGGTTCGATGAAAGATATCACTCAACCCACTAAAACCCATGCAACAGTGAAGGCACAAGGGGCAAAGAGATCTTCAACCAAAACAAACCATCAGATAACAGGAAATATTGATGTAGTCGTCGGCGATGGTGAATACTTCTCTGCAAAATATGGATCTTATAATTTAGCTCTTAAAGTGGGATGTGGCGGATTTAAAAGTTTAATGGTAGGCGATAACAACTTTGCCATGCATCTAGGCGCAGGAACCAGTGAATACAGTTTAGAGATTGCTGACCAGCCTTTTTTACAAGGTGTACAAGCTTTTGTAGGACATCGTAATATAGTCGTTAACTCAGGTGTAAGCCAAGATGTAATCTTGATGTTTGATTATTCGATTATGACGCCACCTGCGGTATTTCCGTTCGATGCAGCTTGTATTATGGCAGGTGAACTAAGCAAGATAGCGCAATATGGTGAGCAAGGTGACTTTATCAGTGCGCAAGATGCACAGTGGAATAGTGCTGGCGTGCAAAAGTTTGTCAAAAACTTTTCCGGTTTAGATCAAAGTAGTTCGGTCGATTATACCAAGCTTACTGATTTTGAAGGTGACATGCACTTAAGTGCGCGTGGTATCAAGTATGATTTAGAAGCGACATTAAACAAGCAATGGAATCATATTGTCGGTGGAGATACCAAGTCGGATGCAGGCAAGACTCGAATCGATAAACTTTCGGAAATGAACGAAACACTTGAAGCGAATATTGCCGTAGGAGGGCAAGGTGCTGATATCATGGTGACTCATGGTCGGTTTAACCTCGTTTTTGGTGACCAAGTGCAAAGTATTTTGGATATCAACTTAGGCTCTTTGTTTGCTGTTGCAACGCAAGGTTATTCTCTTTCTGGTCAGCAATGCAACACTTTTACTTTTAAACCCTCTGATTTACCAAGACAACTTAAAAATCAGCTTCTTGGTCGCTTGGCACAAGTGAATGCGCAGACGACACTCGCCGATATTTTAGATGTTGACTATTTACCTACAGGTCAAATTATATCGAAAACAGGTCAATCTATTGATGCTATGGCGATGATGAAAGAGCTTGTGCTTATTTTTAAAGCTTTTGGTGCTGAAAAGTTAGTAAACACTTTAGATACGCAAGCTTTTCTTGATGGTTTACAAAAAGGTATTGCGGCAGGTGAAGAAGGTGTTCAAGAATTTGTTCAATCACATGGTTTGCAACAAAAAATTCCTGAAGAAGTCGCATCTACAACTGAAAACTCAATTGAAATGGAAACCGAAGCCAAAGCCGAAACCGAAGCAGAACATCAGCCTTTTGGTTTTAATAGTTTGAATTTACCTAATTTGTTTGCTGCTTTATTTCATAAAGATGCGCAGCAGAATATGAAGTCTAAGCTAACTCATTTTACTGAGAATTTTATGCAAGATTTAGTATCGATGAAGCAAGGGACGCTCGATTTTATTAAAAATAGTACTTACATCAAAGGTGATGGTGACTTACATGCTTCTTTGGGAGATTACAATTTTAATTTAAGCGGCGATGGAGACGATTTAGGTATTTATTTAGGCGATAACAATAATTTCTGGGGTGGTCGTGGTCATGATGCTATGTACGCAACGGGTACTTCAAATATGTTTACAGGCGGAACTGGTAACGATCAAGCCGTGTTAATGGGACGAGAAAACTGGATGTTTGGCGGTGCCGGTGACGATCAAGCGGTACTTGCTGGACGTCATAATTATGCTTATATGGGCGATGGTCAAGACACTGTATTGGTGTTGGGCGAACATGGAGAAGTACACACGGATGCAGGACGAGATTATGTTGTGGTTTCAGGGCGTAAAAATCGTATTATCACAGGTAGTGAACAAGATTATGCTGTGATCATAGGTCATGAAAATCAAATTGATATGGAAGATGGCGACGATGCAGTGCGTGTTTTCGGTGAGAAAAACTTAGTTAAAACAGGAACTGGAGACGATCAGTTAACTGTACTTGGCTATCATTCGACATTACAAGCAGGTGAGGGCTCTGACTTCATTCAAACAGGTTCTATCTCAAAATATAATCAGATTTTCGCAGGTGATGGTGACGATACAATGGTTTTAGGTGGATATGAAAACCAATTTTATGGTCAGGGTGGCAGCGATCATTTTGTTGTGACCCAAGATGCTATTCAAGTTCAAATTATGGATGCGCAACAAGACGATTTGATCTCATTTGATCAACTCAACTGGAAAGAGATATGGTTTACGCAACAAGATAATGATTTATATATTTCAACATTACGTCAACCTCAGCAACAGAGAGATCAAGGTCAATTTGAGTCGAAAGGTCAGATTGTATTTTGCAATTATTTCTCAGAAAATCGAGCTCGCCTTGTTTTAAACAAAAATGATGAGACGGGGGAAATGAATGTGTTGCAAGATGAAGGATTGGATCAATTAATCCAAGCAATGAGTGGTTATGATTTAGATGCTCAAACCGAAGCATTGCCTTTTGACCAGCTTAGTAACATTGAAATAGAGCAGATTGCCTCCGCTTGGAAGCATTCTGAGATCATACAATATAGTTAAATGAGCTATATGAGAGCCAAAAAAGCAAAGCTACAGGATGTAGCTTTTTTTGTGCCCGCAATATTCTATAAGTTATATTGAATGCAGATTCTTGTAGGTGCAGTTATTGAAGATTTTGATTTATATATAAAAAATGATAGAAAAAATAAATGATAAATTTTGAATAATGTCATTCATTTTACTATTGAGCTGTTCACTCTAGGTTTTGTTAGGGAGATCTAAGGGGTAAGGCAAACCTAAGGCAAACTTAAGGGAGTCTTGAGGCGTATAAAGCTGTTTGCAGTGCGCTTCATACTGCGATATATCCTCATGGATTATGATCTAACGGCAAATGCGATTGATGTGTATAGAACGCAAAAAAATAGATTTTATAGAGTATTGATATCGTTGTGATAGAGAGATATGTGCATGGCATGCACAGATGTAAAAAATAAAGATTATCAGATAGTTCGCCTGATATATGGCTGATGAGAAGAGTTTGTATAGTTGTAAAGCTGATTTATAAAAAAATCATAGTACAAATTAAATTTAAATAAACCCACAAAATATAATAATGACTTCAAAAAATTCTGTTAGATGATTTGATTATTTCTTTCATCATCAAATTTTATGATTTCCATGGTCGATAAAATATAAAAAATAAATGTGTTTGAGGTACGCATGTTTGATATGTGAGATGTTATGAAAGAACTACATCATGAAATAATTAAAGTCTTGTTTATTATGCATTAATTTATATAAAACTGTTGCTCGGTGAGGATGTAAAATAAGGACTTTTCACGTTAAGAATTACTTATCTATAATAAAAATAAATGCAGTGAGTGATATGCTGTAATTATGATTATGTTTACCCTTGAATGATACTTTTGTGTATTGAATTGTGACTCAATAATTGAATGACTCGTTCCAAGAGCAAATGCTCTTTCAAGAAGAAATATAAATATGCATTGAGTTGATATACATACATGATTTAAAAAATCTATCATGTATTCTCAATTTATAGCTTAAGTAGAGAGAAACTAAAAGTAGAAAAGTGTTCGCTGTTTATATATTACATCCTCAATACTTTGGATGAAAAAATAAGTTTTACTGTGAAAATGTTTAAAAATCATCTTCATAATAGGAGTGCATCTTGACGGACACTGTATTTTTTTTGTCGTTATAGAGGAAGTCTTTGGTGTTTGACTCGATAGCATGTTTAAGCCTTCTTTAAACTCTTGCTCACATAAAATATGCACCTTGTTATGAGTAAATAAAGCATTTTTTCGTTCTTAATATGTTAGTTAGACAGATAAATGATAGAACGGGAAGATATTTTATTAGAGTTGATTGATTTTTATATGAATTTGAGAACTCTCATTGATCAGCAGATCAGGTGTTCTATCGAAGTACGGAGCTCTAGAAACCAACACAGATTAAGTATTATTCAATCATTTTGGAGTACAGTAAATACGGCATAAAAGCTTATATTTTACCGACCTTTTATAAGCTGGAGAGATGATTTATTAAGGTGTACCGACTAAAAAAGTGAGCAGTTGAAAGCTCACTTTTTAGATATTATATCATGGTTATATACGGGAGAAAAGTAGCGCAGATACGGCAAGGACACCTATAAAGAATGTGAAGAAAGTACTCTTTTTATTCCTATAGGTTTTAAGCTGCTCGACTTTATAGATAGCAATAACAGGCATGACACACAATATCATGGCAATAACCGGACCTGATAAAGTCTCCATAAGACCTAGAATACTTGGATTCAATATAGCTGCGAACCAGATAACGAAGAACATACATACAATACCTATGTTATCAGCATACTTTTCTGTTTTAGGGCTGAACTTACACCATAAGCCATTGAAGCTCTCTCTGGCACCTAAGAAATGGCCTAAAAATGAGGAAGTAATAGCAATAAATGCAATAAAAGGCCCTAATGTCTCAATAAAGGGATTATCTGTGATATTAGCGAGATAAGATAGAACGGAGACATTTTGTGCTTTGGCTTCAATGAGCTGTTCTGGAGAGAGAGAGAAAACACAAGAAAACACAAAGAGCAAAACAAAGCTTACAAGTAGTGCATTGGTATTTCTGAGAATCAGTTCTGATTTTGCAGTAGCTTGATCAGGATACTGGCGCTTTTGTGCTTGAACAAAAGTAGAAATTACAGCGGCATGACTAAAAGAAAAAATAATTACAGGTACGGCGAGCCAAGTTGTGTGTAAAAAATCTCCCATACTTGGATAATCTATGTTAGGTAACTTCCAGTTTGGAATGAGGTAGAAAGATAGAAGACCTAAGATAGCTGTTAGAGGATAAACCATAGCGGCAAAAGTACGCAAAACCATTTTTTCGCCGCATAAAATTAACGTCATAAAACCAAAGATAAGGCAAAAGGATAATATCGCTCTTGGTGGTGATGCGAGACCAAGTTGATGTACGATAAAACTGTCAACAGTATTGGTAATGCCTACACCATAGATAAGTAAAATAGGAAAGATAGATAAAAAGTAAAGTGTCGATATAAGATGGCCGGCTTTGGTACCAAAGTGCTCACCTACAACATCAGTAAAATCAGCATGATTTTTTTTAGAAGAGAGCATAAAGCGTGCTAAGCTTCTGTGCGTAATGAAGGTGATAGGGTAAGTCAAAATAGAAAGAAAAATGAGAGGCCAGAAACCTCCAATACCTAAATTCACAGGAAGAAATAAAATACCAGCACCCACTGCCGTGCCAAATAAACTTAGTAACCAGCTTGTATCGTGTTGTGTCCAATTTTGTTCAGTTTCAACTTTTTCTAAATGTAATGTTTCTTGATATTGGCTCATAAGAACTCCATCATATCGTGTTGAAAATTTGTGCAAATCAGCGTGAGAACACATGAGCTAGCCTTGAACACATTAAGCTTGCGTCGTGCTTAAATGTTCGATTCATTTATTTCCCTGATTAAAACTTTTTTAAATCCATATAAGTCTTTGTAGGTTGAGCATGAGTCTGATTTACACTTGTTTTATATCGCGTCACTATTTTGAGTGGATACGTGAATAAAGCAGAATGGTTTGATTTCTTTCAATTCAATATTTATCAAGTATGTGATTGTGAACTTTAATTCTTAAATCAACTTTAAAAACTTGAGTCACAAAAAAAATTTATTCTTTTTTATTCTTGATTTATAAAGAAAAAAGCATAACGTTTCTGATTTATCTTACCATCAAAACTATGAAGCTCTGAGCCATGTTAATAAAATGAGTTATAAATAGCAAGATGTAAATTTTACTTATTATGCAAAAAATAAAATTTACATCTTAAAAAGAGCATTTAGAGTCGTGATGCGGCTATTTCAGCTTTTTTTGGTTGAGTAAAAACTCATCATATTGCGCTTTTGTTGTTTTATCAGCTTCAGCAATAGTTTTTAAGTCAAGGTCGACAGCGACGCGATCTCTAGCATCTAGGCCTTTTTTCGAACCATTGATAGCCGAAAGTGAAAACCAAATATAAGCCTCTTTATGATTCATTTTTACGCCTAGCCCCTGATGATGCATGACCCCTAAATTATATTGTGCGTCGGCATCATTGAGCTTTGCAGCACGCAAAAACCAGATACGTGCACGCTTGTAGTCTTGTGATACGCCTAAACCTTTATGATACATCAGTCCAATATTAAACATAGCGGGAATGTAGTTCTTCGATGCGGCTTTTTTATACCATTGCATAGCACGCTTATAATCTTGAGGTACCATCATTCCTGATTGATATAATAAACCTAAATCATTTTGTGCATCAATATGGCCGAGCTCTCCTGCTTGGGTTAATAATTTAATAGCTTGAGCATTTTTTTGACTACGCATTGCAGTAACGGCTTGATTATAGAGGGCTTCGGCTCGTTTTTGTTTAATTGATGAATGTGTCTTTGAAAAGCTTTGTACACAAACACAGAAGCATATCATGCAAAGCATGAATTTGAGAAGGTGGAGTGTATTTTTTTGAGTTGTCATAAGTTTAAGAGTTAAGATCGTAGATAGTTTTTAATTTTAGCTTGATAGACATGTTTTATCCTGTTTTTTGCTTGATTTGAAATAGAATCCGGATGAAGTAACGATTGACAATTAAGACAACTAATTTAAGATGAATTAGTCATACTAATAATAAACGGGAATATATTATGTTAAATAATCTTATTGTAATTGGTTTATTTCTCTTCGTTGCTATGGTCTTTATTTCCTTAGCAGTGAAGACGGTGCCACAAGGATTTGAATGGACGGTTGAGCGTTTCGGTCGTTATACAGCAACGTTAAAGCCAGGTATTAACTTCATCATTCCTTTTGTTGATCGTATTGGTCGTCGCATCAATATGATGGAACGTATGCTTGATATTCCATCACAAGAGGTTATTTCTCTTGATAATGCGAATGTCACTATTGATGCGGTGTGCTTTATTCAAGTTTTTGATGCCGCCAAAGCTTCATATGAAGTGAATTATATTGATGACTCCATCCGTAACTTGACGCTCACTAATATGAGAACAGTTTTAGGCTCTATGGAGCTAGATGGTATGTTGTCGCAGCGAGATGTGATCAATAATAAACTATTGAGTATTGTTGACCAAGCTACAAACCCTTGGGGCATTAAAGTTACGCGTATTGAAATTAGAGATGTAAAGCCTCCTAAAGATTTAACTGAAGCAATGAATGCTCAAATGAAAGCAGAGCGAAATAAGCGTGCTGAAATTCTTGAAGCAGAAGGTGTGCGTCAAGCACAAATACTCAGAGCAGAAGGTCAAAAACAATCCGAAATTTTACAGGCTGAGGGTGAGAAACAAGCTGCTATTTTGCAAGCTGAAGCACGAGAAAGAGCGGCTGAAGCTGAAGCGAATGCAACACAAATGGTATCAGAGGCAATTTCGAAAGGCGAAATTCAGTCTATTCAGTATTTTATTGCGCAAGGTTATACAGAGGCGTTGAAAGCTATAGGTCAATCTGAAAACAGTAAAGTGGTGATGATGCCGGTGGATGCATCAAGTCTTATGGGCTCTATTGCAGGCATTCAAGATGTGCTTCAATCGGTCAAGTCACCTAAAACGAATTAAGATAAATAAGGCAATATTATGGAACTTATTTATACCATGAATTATTGGAACTGGCTTATGGTAGGCTTGGTTCTTTTAATTTTAGAGTTATCGTCAGGAACTTATTATATATTATGGTTTGGCCTTTCAGCTTTGGTTGTGGGACTTGGTATGCTTGTTGTAGATATGTCTTGGCAAGTTCAATGGACAAGTTTTACGCTTATTTCGCTGGTTACGAGTTTTTCATGGTGGTTTTATCAGCATAAAGTCGATAAGGATGATCATGCTACATCGACATTGAATCAACGTAAGAAATATATTGTAGGTACACGTGTTATGCTTGAAGAGAGCCTAGATATTGGTTTGCATCGATTGAAACTCGGTGATACAACTTGGAGTATACAAGTCCAAGAGCCTCTTATAAAAGGGGAAGAAATTGAGATCATAGATATGGATGGTATTATTTTGAAGGTTAAAAAAATAAATCCATCATCTTCATAATGCGTAGTTGATACATCAGCATATAAAAAGGCAAGCTTGTAGCTTGCCTTTTTATGAGAAGGAAGTAGAAGAGGTACAGCTCATAAGTCTACTTCAGTACTTTATTTCGAATTGATTTATGAGGCGATAGGCTCACTAAATTCTGTCAAGGGAATTTTACTACGAAGCTCATCCCACAAAGGTGTAATGTGTTTGCTGTAGTCTTTAATCAAATGAGTTACTTGATCGGCATCATTTTCGCGAGCGAGTTCAAGATAGTTGGCATAGAACTGTGCTGTAATTTGACGCGCTTTCGGGTTTTCAAAAAAGTAACGTCCCGCACGAAAGTAAAGCTTTTGGAAGCCATTTAAGATCAATACATAAATGGGATTATTCGATAAATAAGCCATTTTATGATGTAACGCATAATCAGCTTGAGCAAACTCTAATGCATCATCGGAAAACTGAACATTTTCGATGAAGTCAATAGCAGCCTGACGGTTGTGTGTGATAGCTTTCTTAAAATAAATCATCCCAATATGCTTGCGTGCAGCAAGAAGATGCTCAATTAATTTGGGTGCACCTTTTTGATCGAGCTCAGTGATAGTTTCTAAGATATTTAAACCAGATGTTTCCCAAAAATTATTGACCTTGGTTGGCTTTCCATGTTGTATGGTAAGCCATCCATCACGAGCAAGCCGCTGTAATACTTCTCTTAACGTTGTTCTTGTAACGCCTATTTTATCGGAAAGTTCACGTTCAGAAGGTAATACCGTGCCTGGAGGGTAGAGACCTTCCCATATTGAGTGAATGATGTATTTTTCCGCGAAGTTAGCTGGACCTTTCGCATGAATGATCATGAGTACTCTCTTGGTTGATTTTTAGAAGTGACACTATCATATCAAAGAGATCAGCATTTAAACATAGCTAATCTCAAAAATTTAGATTTATATCATGAAAACAAAATTTTAAATTATTTCTTATCATCTATTTAACTTTTATACTCTCGAAAGACCCTAGTCTTTAGCGACTTAGGCACTAAAATTGCTCATGCTAAGTATACAATTAGGTGGTATAAATAACATGAAAGTCATGGCAGTTATCGCTACGGTATGAGATGCTATACGCAATATCAAATATCATAATTTAGGATATAATGCACTTTATGTCAGAATATGCAGTTCATCCATCCCAGCTTCATGCGCAATTCAATGTGCCTGAAACGTTAATTCTTCCTCAAGAGCATATGAAGCTTTTGGGTCAGCATACCCTCACTGCAGCGTTAAAATTAGCATTAAAACAACAGACTAAACTGATTAAGCAACATGTTTTTGTTTTGGCTGAACATGATTTGCTCGCCTCCGAAATGCTTGAGTCTTATTTAAAAAGCTCTTCTAAAGAGCTTGAAACACAATGGTTAGTGATGCAGAAAGTTGTGACTTCAACGGAATACTTTTGGGTCGAGCAAGAGCCTATCGGAAAAGAGAAGCAAGTGATTGTGAGTCAGACTCCTTCTTATCATTTATTTGACACACTCTATACACAAGCTAACTTATTTGGTCGCTTTGTGGAGAAAAATGATACATCAGAGTTTATTCCAGGTGCGCTATTTTCTTATTCGGTCGTTATTTTGTCTTTAGAACAGTTAGCTAAACATCAGTTTGTGTGGCGAAAGCTACTTAAGAGCTTAACTGAAGGCTATGTACAAATTAATGATAAATATCCTCCGCTACCGATCAACTGCCTTGTTGTTTTGGAAGGTGATTATGAACACTTCTCCTATGAACAAACGGTAGAGCCTAAATTCAGTCAAGCTTTTTCTCTTTTCACTGAGTGTCATTGTGAATTCAAATATCACCAAGATACGGTATCGTCTTATCATACATGGTTGGCTACTTTAGCTTACACAGATGATATTGAATTGGCTTTGGATGCTTACCCTGTTCTCATGCGTTATAGTTCTACTTTAGTTGACCACCAGCAGAGACTCAGCCTTTCTACTTTAAAAATGCGTCAATGTATTTTGCAAGCTAGCTTATTTAGTAACACTCATGTGGTTAACGCTAAACATATTGAGCAAGCATTGCGTTATGACCAACAGCAAAGAGGGTTTTCTCAGCAACGTTCTTTAGAGAACTTTATTGATAATTTTGTACACTTGCAAACAAATGATCAAATAGTCGGGCAAATTAATGCGCTGACTGTGATAGAGGATGTGCATTGTATTTATGGCGAGCCAGCTCGCGTTACGGCAACCGTACATTATGGTGATGGAGAGGTTGCGGATATTGAAAGAAAGTCAGATCTAGGTGGTAATTTACATGCCAAAGGTATGATGATTTTATCTGCTTGTCTCTACCGCATTTTTGGTAAAGATGAAGCATTACATTTAAATGCAAGTATTGTGTTTGAGCAGTCTTATCAAGAAATTGATGGCGATAGTGCTTCATTGGCTGAGTATTGCGCTTTAATTTCAGCGATCAGTGAGGTGCCGATCATCCAAAGTTTAGCGGTTACAGGTGCTATTGATCAATTTGGTATGGTGCAAGCTATCGGTGGTGTGAATGAAAAGATTATGGGATTTTTTGAAATCTGCCGTCATCGAGGTTTAACAGGTGAGCATGGCGTGATTATTCCTGAATCCAATGTTGTGCAGTTAAACTTACCTAAACCTATTTTAAAAGCGATTGAAACAAAAAACTTTCATATTTATCAAGTAAAACATGTTGATGAAGCGATTAAGCTACTTACAGGTGAAAAGCCAGGTGAAATGGATAAGTATCATTTCTTTCCAGACGAAACTTTATACGGTAAAGTACAAAGTCGCCTAGCGTTACTTGCTGATAGCGATCATGATGAAGGAAATTTCTTGAAGCGCTTTTTCCAAAGAATAGCCGATTTTTTCGGTTAACCTACCTTTATGATCTGTCTTACATAAAAAGAGATTTAAAATTATTATGGTATCGAAAGCAAAACAAAAAACAGCTTATGTTTGTTCCGACTGTGGTGCGGATTTTCCACGTTGGCAAGGGCAGTGTAATGCATGTGGTCAATGGAATACGATTCATGAAATGCGTTTACCTCAAGCTCATGCATCTTCAAATCGTTTATCGGGTTATGCAGGAGCAACTGCATCTCAAATACAGACTCTTGATCAAATTAATTTAACGGAAGCTACACGTATTTCGAGTTTATTCGCTGAGTTTGATCGTGTTTTAGGTGGGGGTATTGTACCTGGTTCTGCCATTTTAATTGGTGGTCAGCCCGGAGCTGGTAAATCAACATTGTTATTACAAATGATGTGCCATTGGTCAATGAACCAAAATACTTTATACGTTACAGGCGAAGAATCTTTACAGCAAGTTGCTATGCGTGCAAAGCGTTTAGGATTACCCACCGAAAAGTTACAGGTTTTGTCTGAAACTCATGTTGAGCGCATTTGTGAGTTGGCTTTACAAAATAAACCTGATTTATTGGTGATTGACTCGATTCAAGTCATGCATTTAGCCGACATTCAATCCGCTCCTGGTAGTGTTGCACAGGTAAGAGAGTCTGCTGCATGCTTAACACGTTTTGCCAAACAACATCAGATCGCCGTATTAATGGTAGGCCATGTTACCAAAGAAGGCGCTTTAGCCGGACCCAAGGTGCTTGAACATTGTATTGATTGCTCTTTGTTACTTGAAGGAGATCAAGATGGTCGCTTTCGTATTTTGCGCAGTCATAAAAATCGATTTGGTGCGATCAATGAACTAGGCGTATTTGCCATGACAGAAGTGGGCTTGAAAGAAGTAGGTAATCCTTCTGCTATATTTTTATCTCATGATGGGGCGAGAGCTTCAGGCTCTGTTGTGATGCCTGTGTGGGAAGGTACGCGATCCTTGCTGGTGGAAATTCAAGCATTGGTTGATCAAAGCATGGCACCTAATCCGCGCCGTGTTGCAGTAGGGCTTGATCAAAATAGATTGAATTTATTATTGGCAGTTTTACATCGTCATGGCGGATTGATGGTTGCTGATCAAGATGTCTTTGTAAATGTTGTAGGTGGCGTTAAAGTCAATGAAGCAGGATCAGATTTAGCACTTTTGTTTGCTATTGTTTCAAGTTTTAAAAATAGCGTTATACCTCGTGATACATTGGTTTTTGGTGAGGTAGGTTTGTCAGGTGAAGTACGTCCTGTCCCACACGGACAAGATCGTTTGTTTGATGCTCAAAAGCATGGTTTTAGAAGGGCAATTATTCCAAAAAGTAATCGACCTAAAAAAGATTTAGAAGGCATGGAAGTCATTTCTGTTTCGCACTTATCAGAAGCGTTAGAGCTTATCACCTAATTTAGGTTATCAAAACAGTTTAAGGATCAGACATGGATGGAAGTGAACAAGAAAATTGGACTTATCTTATTAACCAAGCTTTATTGACTTTAGATGCTTACTTGGGATCTTCGGTTTACTTTCCTTTCATTCTATTGGGCGTTGGACTGTTTTTTTCTTTCTACTTAGGCTTACCGCAAATACGTTTTTTTTATCGCAGTTGTTTGATATTGACAGGTACTTCAACAGAGAAAGATAAAGATGCAATAGGCGATATAAGTCCATTTCAAGCTTTAGCGACAGCGCTTTCTGGAACTATAGGAACGGGTAACATAGGAGGTGTTGCGTTCGCTATTTATTTAGGTGGACCTGCGGCCTTATTTTGGATGTGGGTCACTGCTTTTTTAGGTATGACGATTAAGTTTGTGGAAGTCACTTTGTCTTGCCAGTACAGAGAGCGCGCATCCGATGGGACGTTATCAGGTGGTCCTATGTACTACATGGATAAAGCTTTAAATATGAAGTGGCTCGCATGCTTATTTTCTCTAGCAACCCTGATGTGCTCTTTTGGTATAGGTAGTATGCCGCAAAGTAACAATATTGCAATGAGCTTAGAGCAAAGCTTTTCTCTTTCTCCTACGATTACAGGTCTTTTGCTTGCTTCTTTACTGGCTATGGTTATTTTGGGTGGTATTCGCCGTATTGCTTTGGTTACTTCTTTTTTAACACCTATGATGTCAGGTGTATATGTTATAGGTGCCTTATCCGTCATTATTTATAATTTTGATCAGCTTGGCCCTTCTTTGCAACAAGTCTGGCACGATGCCTTTACAGGTACGGCCGCAACAGGTGGTTTTTTGGGAGCGAGTTTCGCTTATGCATTTAATCGCGGTATCAATCGAGGTTTGTTCTCTAATGAAGCAGGCATGGGCTCAGCTCCTATTGTGCACGCCAGTGCCGAGATACGTCATCCTGTCGAAGAAGGTATGGTTTCTTTACTAGAACCTTTTATTGATACATTGGTGATTTGTACTTTAACAGGCTTAACTATTTTATGTTCTGGTGTGTGGCATGAAAAGCATGCCAATACATTTCAGCATACAGACATGGTCTTTATTCAAGGTGATGACTGGGAAAGTACAGCACAAAAAAAACATGAGTTATTTTATTTTTTATCTCAAGATAAAACATCAGTTACTGCATATACGGGAACTATTGAAGTACAAGCAGGCAGATCCATGACTTTAGGTTACAGTTTATTGGCGGCTCGCTCTATTGCAGAGGATGTATTTTTTTCTCTTAACGACCAACCTTTTTCAGGTACCCTAAAGGTTGTAGAAGGTGCGTTAACCTCTTCTCAAGTCGAGGTTTCGGGGCGTTCTTTGATCCACTCTACGCTTTTAACAAGTCTTGCTTTTCAGCAAGGCTATCTAGGCCAGTGGGGACAATATATCGTTACACTTGGTTTATTATTGTTTGCATTTTCAACGAGTATTTCATGGTCTTATTACGGTGACAGAGCTGTTGTCTATTTGCTTGGTGTACAAGCTGTATTACCTTTTCGTTGTGTTTATGTTTTGAGTTTTTGGTTGGCTTCTACTTTAGATACAGTGATGGTCTGGAATATTGCTGCAATAGCTGCTGTGTGTATGGCTTTACCCAATTTATTTGCAATCTGTGCTTTGCACCGTGAGGTGAAAGCTGCTACGGATAAATATTGGCGCCATCACCGTTAAAAGGTACAATGATTGTTTTTGATGTGTGTCAAAGCTAAGGTCAAAGCGGATTATGCGCTTAAAGTATATAAAAATAGCTGGATTTAAATCTTTTGTAGAGCCGACAAAAATAGAGTTGAATGAGCAGATCACGGCGATTGTAGGCCCCAATGGTTGTGGAAAATCGAATGTAATCGATGCCATCCGCTGGGTTTTAGGAGAAAGCTCTGTACGTCATTTACGCGGTGATGCAATGACGGATGTAATCTTCAGTGGCTCGGCAAAGCGTCGTCCTTCTGGACGTGCTAGCGTAGAGTTGATGTTTGAACAAGATCAACCCTTGCAGCATTCTCCTTATCAAGGTTATAGCGAAATATCGATTAAACGTGTTGTGCATCGTGATGGCCAATCACATTATGCTTTAAACGGCAAAACTTGTCGTCGTCGAGACATTACGGAAGTTTTTCTCGGTACGGGTTTAAGTGCTCGCAGTTATGCCATTATTGAGCAAGGTATGATTTCAAGGCTGATTGAAGCTAAACCTATGGATTTGCGTATTTTGTTGGAAGAAGCGGCTGGAGTTTCGCAGTATAAAGAGCGTCGCAGAGAAGCCGAACAGAAAATGAAAACCACAGCTGATAATCTAACGCGTATTCAAGACTTAAATACCGAGCTCAATCAGCAGATGGCTTCCTTATCAGAACAAGCGCAAGCAGCACAACAATTTCAAACGTATCAGCAACAACTCTGTGATGCAGAAGATAGTTTGCATAGCTATCAATGGCATATGTATACGCAGCAGTTGCGTCATCTAGAAGCCGAGCGGCATCGTCTTGAAACAGAGCAGCATCACTTAACTGCACAACTTGCAGAAAAAGATCAACAAAGTTATGCGCATGATCAAAAGCAGCAAGATTACCGTCATCAAGAACAAGACACCATAGATGCCTTATTACAAGCACAGCAAGAGATAGCCACACTTACGCAACAATACAAACAAGAAACGGCGCGATATGAGCAAGCATTGGAGCAAAAAGAAGTACTGCGTCGAGAACAAGCAGAGATGGCAAAGCAGCAGCAATGCCTTGAGTCTGATCTGAGAGCCAGTCGAGATCAGTTACATGAAGCTGAACAAGGACTGACTCAATATGAGCAACGTAAACAAGCAGCGCAAAAGCAAGTGCAGCATTATGAAGCGCGGCGTCAAAGTTTAGTTTTGAAAAGTCAGAACTTGATAGCGAAAGAGTATGCAGCGCAGAAAAAACTAAATCAGGTTGAGCAACAACAGGTCACCTTAGAGATTAAACGACAACAGCACACAGAACAAGTACAGCAGCTTGATCAAGGTCAAGCTCAACATCGTGTTTCGCTTCAACCTCAGCTTGAGCAAGGTATGCATCACCTTGCTCAGGTACAACAAGATAAAAAACAGATCCAATCATGTATAGAACAGCAGAAAAGCTTACTTTATGACTTGAACACCCAAAAGCAGCGGCAACATCAAACAAAACATCAGTTATTAACAGATAAAGCCTTGTTAGAAGGCTCTTTAAAATCTGTAGAGCAATGGTTAGCGCATCATCAGCCGCAACATAATCTTTCTGTGTTTCAGTGTCTTACCTATGATGCTAAGTGGTGTCATGTGATCGAAAATTTATTGGAAACTGTGCTGCTACAACCTGTGGTGCATGATCCTGTGCATGAGACAGGTTTTGTGCGTTTGTCTCAACCGCAACAATGGGGTGTTGTGACCTCAGAAGTGAACTTATCACCTTGGCTGGCGCGCGTATGTTTTATTACCGAGCCGCCTGAGAACTATCAAGCGGATACGCTTTATGCTTACCCAGATGGAACACTAGAGGGAGATACTTTTAAACTGAACTTTACTGCAAAAGAGCAAGGCGTTTTATCTTATAAGAAAGAACAGGCTCAATTAGTTGAGCAGTTAGCTGGGGTCAATCAAGCGTTAAAAGCTTGCGAACATATAATTCATGAATTAGCTATAAAAATAAAAAAAGAACAGCGTGAACTCGATATGAAGCAAGTAGCGCTGTTAAAACAGCAAGCAAGTGTGCAAAAAGCACAGATTGATCTCAAAAATCTACAAGAAAAAGAAACGTCGCGATTGACGCAACTTACAAAAATCGAGCAAGAACGACAGCTTCTTGTGCAGCAACTTGAATGTATTGCGCAGGAACAAACAGTTTTACAAGAACAGATTGAGTCAGCGCAAAAGTGCTACCAAGACATCAAGGCATCGCATCAGGAGCTTGAGCAAGAACAGCGCGCATGGGAAAAAGAGGGAGTATCGCGTGATAAAACATTGCAAGAGATTACGGCACAATGGCAGGCAATCCAGCAGCAGACTACAACTTTAACTGCACAATGCTATTGGCAGCAAAAGCATGTCGCGGAAAGTGAAGTGAATCGTAAAAAGAAGCTGGCATATTTCGAAGCGCAAGCTCAAGAAATAAAAAGGCTCGATATCGTCTTGCCTCAGCAGCTTGAACAACTCAAGAGCGCAGAGCATCATGCACAAGAGCAAGAAGCGCAGCGTGCTTATCTTTGTTCCGTTATGGAAAAGATGAAACAGACGACTCAGCTTATTGTGAAAGAAAAGCAAGACTTAAATAAGGCATTGCATCAACTCAACAATAAGTTGACGACTATGCAGGTTGCTTATGCTCAAGCTGAAGGCTCTGCTTTAGAGCAAATGAGCAAACTCCATGAGGAGAAAGCCTATCTTAAACTAGATAAAGCAGATTTAACTGAACACTCCATAGAGCAATTAAAACAAAATGTTTTACAATCTCAAGAGAAAATCAAAAGCTTAGGAGCTGTTAATTTAGCTGCTATTGAACAATATGAAGCGGCGCAACAACGTCATGGGTATTTAACGTCACAATCTCAAGATTTAGAAAAAGCGTTACAAGGACTCGCAAAAGCTATTGCTCTTATAGATAAAGAATCAAAACAGAAGTTTAAAAAGACATTTGAACAAGTCAATATTAGATTTGGTCAATTGTTTGCAAGTGTTTTTGAAGGTGGACATGCTTCTTTAGATATGACAGATAAAGATTGGCAAAAAACGGGTGTTTTGATTAAAGCGCAACCACCGGGCAAAAAAAATAGCTCAATAGGATTACTTTCAGGTGGAGAAAAAGCTTTAACCGCTTTATCATTGGTTTTTAGTATTTTTGATTTAAATCCAGCACCTTTTTGCCTACTGGATGAAGTGGATGCTCCTTTAGATGATCGAAATATACAAAGGTTTTGCACTTTGATTAAAACTTTATCAAATAAAGTACAGTTTATGTTTATCAGTCATAATAAAGTTACGATGACCTTAGCACAGCATTTAATGGGTGTGACGATGCAAGAGTCGGGTGTGTCGCGCATTGTGCATGTGAATATGAAGCAGGCTTTAGACTATATTGAAGCTGTTTAGCCATAATTAAAGATATGATTTTGTAAGAAGGAAAATGAGCTCATATGAATGATTTACAATTTGCTCTGTTGTTACTAGGCTCTCTTGCCATTGGCGGTGTTTTAGCACATGGTTTTTGGTCTCTAAGACGACACAAAAAACCTAAAATAGGCCAGAGCTATAGTTATCGCAAAAAAACACAAGTGAAAATGAAGACGGCTGCTGTGGATGCTGCGCAGACATCCAAACCTGAAGATACTGTGGTGGACGATGTGATGGATGATGTAGCCATCAAGGATATACAGGCTGAACAATCTACACTCATAGAGCCCAAGACTGAGCCGGAGATTGACTTGTTTGAGTGTGAGCCTTATGCACCTTTGAACATGGATGATACACCATCGTTTGATACCCAAACAGCACTGGACAAAAATGCTGCTCAGGAAGCAGAAAAAGTAGAAGACGATGGATTAAGTTCACCGATACAGATCAAAGAAGTATCTGACATTTTGGTGTTACATGTCAAAGCTCCAGCGAAAAAAATGCTATTAGGCTCCGAACTGTTAGCAAGCTTACTTGACTTAGGCTTAAAGTATGGTGATATGGGGATTTTTCATCGTCATCTTTCGCCATCAGGCGCAGGTCATGTTATGTTTTCGGTTGCCAATATGGCAGCTCCTGGATTTTTCGCTATGGATAAGCTCTCTGAGCAGAAGCTCTATGGTGTGAGCTTCTTTATGAAGTTACCTTGCGAACAAGCTTTGATGAAGTTTTCGTTGATGCTCAATACAGCGTCACAGTTGGCTGATGATCTCAATGCTCAGCTCTTAGATGAACAACATCAACCTTGGACATCACAGCAGAAAAAAGAATATTTGCAGCGTATTAAAGTACTTACGCAAGTTGATGCTGATATCATGGTATAACAGATCAAATTAAATGATAATGACCGCATTATGCGGTCTTTTTTGTGGATTTTTACCTTTATGTCGAAAGAAATAAAAGAACGGATGAAAAAGCTTATTGATGAGCTCGAAAAACATAATCACCATTATTATAACCTAGATCAACCACTTGTCTCCGATGCGCAGTATGATAGCCTTTTTCGTGAATTACTTGATTTAGAAGATCAGCAACCAAAGTATAGGCTTGATTATTCACCTACGAAGCGTGTAGGTGGTGTGGCCTTGACTCAATTTGAACAAGTTAAGCATATTAAACCCATGCTCAGTTTAGATAATGTGTTTACCGATCAAGAGTTTGGTGCATTCAATAAAAGAATCTCTGAACAAGTGGGTGATGTACAGTATTGTTGTGAGCCTAAAATTGATGGCATAGCTGTGAGTCTGATTTACCATTTGGGAATTTTGAAAATTGCGGCAACGCGAGGTGATGGCACAACGGGTGAAAACATCACTGAGAATATTAAAACGATTCCTTCTATTCCTCTTAAACTCAATGAAAAAGAAGTACCTGAGTTTTTAGAGGTTCGAGGTGAAGTGTTTATGCCAAAAGCTGGTTTTCATCAGTTGAATGAGAGAGCTGAGAAGCAGGGATATAAGATATTTGCTAATCCGCGTAATGCGGCAGCAGGGAGCTTGCGCCAACTCGATTCAAAAGTCACAGCAAAACGACCGTTGGATTTTTTTGCTTATGCTTTAGGAGAAGTGCAGCAAGAGAGAAAACCTTTTCCAGCCTCGCATTTTGGACAATTAAATCAGCTCAAGCGTTGGGGATTTCCTGTGAGTCCCGAGACGAAAGTCAGTCATAGGCTGGATGAGGTATTAACTTACTATGACGATATTTTAGAGCGCAGAGCATCATTGGATTATGAAATAGATGGTGTTGTGATCAAAGTCAATGATATTCAAGCCCAAGTACGTCTTGGCTTTGTTGCCCGAGCGCCAAGATGGGCCACAGCTTTTAAATTTCCTGCAGAAGAAGCGACAACCCTGCTTGAAGATGTGGAGTTTCAAGTAGGTCGAACAGGCGCCATTACACCTGTAGCACGCTTGAAACCTGTTTCAGTGGGAGGCGTTGTTGTATCGAACGCAACCTTGCATAACGCAGACGAAATTGGTCGTTTAGGTTTGAAAGTTGGAGATACAGTCGTGGTACATCGTGCTGGTGATGTGATCCCTAAAGTCGTGCGTACGCTGGTTGAGTTGCGTCCTGACAATGCAAAAAAAATTCAGTTCCCGGAAGTCTGTCCTGTTTGCGAAGGTGATTTAGAACGCATAGAAGGTGAAGCGATAACGCGGTGTATAGCAGGCTTAACTTGTCAGGCTCAGAAAGTAGAAGCGATTAAACACTTTGCATCACGTAAAGCTATGAATATTGAGGGTTTGGGCGATAAAATTATAGAACAGCTCGTGGATAAAGAGCTCGTACTTGAGCCTGCGGATTTATTTCGCTTAACGCATCCCCAGTTACTCTCTTTGGAAAGAATGGGTGATAAATTAGCCGATAAACTATTGAAGTCCATTTCACGGTCGAATCAGCCTAGCTTAGCACGCTTCATCTATGCTTTGGGTATTCGCGAAGTGGGTGAGGCGACTGCTCGGTCTTTATCGGAGCATTTCATGACATTGGATGCCGTGCTGGCAGCGTCGGTGGAAGCACTGGAGGATGTAGACGATGTCGGGCCGGTGGTTGCTCAGCACATTCGCACATTTGCAGTGGATGAGCGTAATAGGGTCATTCTTGATGAATTGTTGGCGGCCGGCATCAACTGGCCTGACGTGACCCTCGACGCGGGCGACGGCCCACTCGCCGGAACAATTTGGGTGGTGACCGGTAAGTTGGTTGCGATGAGTCGCGAAGAGGCGGAGAGTCGATTGAGGGCACTCGGTGCCAAAACGGCCAGCAGTGTGTCGAAAAAAACAACATCAGTCGTGGCGGGCCCGGGAGCAGGATCTAAGCGTAAACGCGCAGAGTCACTGGCGATACCTATNNTTTGGGTATTCGCGAAGTGGGTGAAGCCACTGCAAACAATCTAGCTCAACACTTTAGCAGCTTAGATGCGGTGATGTTTGCTTCGATTGAACAGCTCTGTGAAGTGGATGATGTAGGAGATGTAGTTGCTCAAGCAGTGCATCAGTTTTTTAGAAGTGGAATTGGCGAAAGTATAGTCGACAATTTGAATGTATATGTTACATGGCAAAAAGTGGTGAAAATAGAGAAAAA
>DDNL01000047.1:22598-23073 GCA_002341165.1 Shewanellaceae bacterium UBA2521 | reverse complement strand
TGTGATATCCCATGACTTGTGCAGCAACCATGGTTGCCGCTTCAGGAATAACAGGATTCACTTTTCCCGGCATAATAGATGAGCCTGGTTGTAGAGCGGTTAAAGCTATTTCACTTAACCCTGCTAAAGGCCCAGAATTCATCCATCTTAAATCGTTTGCGATTTTCATCACCACAGTAGCGAGACCATTTAAACTAGCTGAGAGCATTAAAGCTCTATCTTGCCCCGAAATTCCTGCGATTTGATCTTTTGCAGCGACAAACTTCTGTTTCGTTCTTTTACCTAATTGTGCTGCAAACTTTTGAGAAAAACTAGGGTGAGCATTTACCCCAGTTCCAATGGCTGTACCCCCCTGAGGTAAATGCAACATCTGCTCTTTCGCAGCTTCAATTTGTATTCTTGCAAGCTCAAGTTGACTCCACCAAGCCATTAATTCCTGATCTAAACGGATCGGCATTGCATCCATTAAATGCGT
>DDNL01000047.1:22100-22284 GCA_002341165.1 Shewanellaceae bacterium UBA2521 | reverse complement strand
CGGCATTGCATCCATTAAATGCGTACGGCCTGTCTTCACGACATGCCTTAAACTTGTCGCTTTTTGTTTAATTGATTTTTGTAAATAAATAAGTTTAGGGAGTAAATGTTCTGCTGTTTGTATGACAGAGCTCACATGAATTGCTGTCGGAATCGTGTCGTTACTACTTTGACTCATATTGACA
>DDNL01000047.1:0-21790 GCA_002341165.1 Shewanellaceae bacterium UBA2521 | reverse complement strand
TTACTACTTTGACTCATATTGACATGATCATTTGCACGTACTTCTTTTGCACAATCATCATTTGCTAAATATGCTAAAACCTCATTCATATTCATATTTGAACTGGTTCCAGATCCTGTTTGGAAAATATCTACAGGAAACTGCTCTTTATATTCTCCAGCTAAAATCTTTTTTGCTGCTTTCTCTATTGATTTTGCAATAGGTTTCTCAAGTAATTTAAGATCGGCATTCACTAATGCCGCATTCATTTTTATCATGGCAAGTGCATGAATAAATGGTTTAGGTAGTATATGCTGACTAATGTTAAAATTATCTAGAGCACGCTGCGTCTGTGCAGCATAAAGTGCACTATCATCGACTTTTACTTCACCTAAACTGTCTTTTTCTATTCTGGCCATAAATCAACCCTACCCTTGAAGATTTCAAAGTTTCATGTCATACATTAAACATAGTCGAGCTTAAGAAAAAAAGAACTGCAGATGTCCGAACATCCTTTATATTTAGACAACAATGCAACAATGAAGCCAAGTGATGAGCATCTAGATGAGCTCCATGCGATACTGCGCAATACCTACGGTAATCCCAGTAGTCGTAACGTATTAGGTTCTTCGGCAAAGCAACTTCTACAAGAAACACGACAAGCACTTCGAGTACACTTAAGCTTAAACTCATGCTCAGGAAGTGAAGACACCATTTTATTCAACAGCTGTGCAACAGAAGGAATTAATCAAGCTGTTTTTTCAACTCTACTCAACTACAAATCACATCCCCAAGAAAATCGTAACTGTATCTTGTATAGTGCAACAGAACACTCTGCTATAATCGAAGCGATTAACTATTGGGTCAAAGTGCTCAACTTGCCGCTTAAAATAAAAAAAATACCTGTTGATGAGTTAGGCCAAATTGATCAATCCTACCTAAAACGTTATCGAAAAAAAGCTGTTTTAGTCTGTGTGATGGCTGTAAATAATGAGACAGGTTATATTCAGCAAGTCACAAAATTAAATCAATATGCTCAAGAAGAATCCTTTACTTGGATCTATGACTGTGTTCAAGCTCTGGGAAATATCACACTCGACTTCAACAGGATTAAGCCTGATTTTGCTGTGTTTAGTGGCCATAAAATTGGAGCGATTAAAGGTAGTGGCGCACTTTATGTCAAAAATAAACAGATGGTGCACCCGCTCATTGTTGGAGGTGGTCAAGAATTTAATTTGCGCTCAGGTACAGAAAATACAGCAGGTATTGCTTCTTTACTGATCGCACTGAAAAGCTTACAACGCAACCCAAAACTCAGCACATATAAAAACGATATCAAAAAAAAATTACAAGGCATATTCCCCGATATTCTTTTTAACGATATTGATACGCAGAGTGTCTCCACAACATTAAGCTTCTCAAGTCCATCTTTTACAGGCTATGATTTACTCTCTATTTTTAACGCTGCACAAATGTATTTGAGTGCAGGTTCAGCATGCTCTGCTCACCAAAAAAAACCAAGCCATGTTCTGCTGAGTATGTGGGGCACATCACCACGTAGTGAATATGCAGTTCGCCTCTCTATGGCTAAAAATATTAGTGAAATAGATATGGAGCATACACTTGCGAAGCTAGAAATGCTCGAAACAGTGTTACAACCTATTGCATCATCATTAGACTTACTCAGCTATAACTTACATGCTTCAAAAGAAGGTTTAACCCGCTTACATGATAAAGCTTGCATCTATCGAGTGAACGCCTACGTTTTTATTTTAGGCCAACTCACTCAAGACGAGAATACTTGTGTACAAAACTGGTTAAAGCATCATCAATATGAAACACTTCCCTCTCAAGCTCTTGCTTGTAAGCAAAGCGGATTGCACTGTGCAGAAGCTTTTATGCATAAACAAAGTCCTGTACAACTTTTCTATTTCAACTATGAACAAGGTGCTCTTGCATATGTTCTTGAGCAACAACACATCTATAGCGTACCTTGCACCTATTATGTTCCCGAGCATTGCTATACATCAAGTTTTAAAATCATACAACAGCATCACCCTTTACTGATCTCAAGCAAGCTTGAACAGGCTCAATTCATCATGAATCGACACACTGTTCCTTATGTAAATGTCGATGAATTTTCAAGCTTAGTCGAGCAAGGCTGGTGCATTATCGATGTGAGAGAACCTTTTCAATATGCGTTACGCTGTCAGAGCAATCCGCTTCAAATAGAAAATAAACCTCTTGAAACACTCTATCAGCCTCATATCATGGCCTCTTTACAAGAAAAGAAAATTATTTTTACCTGCTCTAGTGGACGGCGCAGTTACATTGCAGCTTGTATGTTAAAAGCATACAGTGAACATCTATACACGGCTTATGCAAGTCTGTAACAGGAATCACTATAAGGTGGGCACATCTTTATAACAGCCTGTAGGACAAGTTCGACAAAACTTACCTATTGCCGTTGTATATTTCAAGCAGCATGTCATACGGCGTGGCTGTAACACCCATTGCTCATCTTGTTGAAGTGATAGCCAATGTATACGCTGTACTAATCGCTTATCCACTTTTTGGAGAAAAGTCTGAAACTCATGAAGCAATGCTTGGTGATCTTCTGTTTTCTGACTCAATTTTGTCCAAGGCTGTGTCATGAACAGTGCGGTATTCGTCCAAAAGATAGCGTTCGATAAATTCAAATGCTGTGTAAATATTTGATGTAAATCCAACAACAGTTGTTGCAGCAAAGTATAAAAATCTTGTTGTGTTGTATGCTCAATCTGTCCCGACCAACGCATCAAGTGAGTGAAATTTTTGCAGACATGTAGATCTTGATATGAAAACTGAGGCACTTTACTGGTCATTAAATAATAAACCATTAAAGGTATCACGACTTGTTTGGTTAATTTCTTATGTAATAAAGACGCAGCAACACGATCACGAGGAGCACACTGCTTCTTTTTAAGCTGTGCAACCTGTTTCTTGAGCCAAGTCAGATCGTTGAGACACATCTCTAATGTTATGAAATCATCAAGTTCGGGTTGTATACATTGAAATTGCCATAGTGAATTCAAATGTGTTAAAGCCACATCATAAGATGTCATATTCGATAAATTTAATACGCGTTGAAATAAAACATGCATACAACATAACCCCATCAAAAATTTATTTCTTTGCTGCCTAAATGAACATGATACACTTTCTACTAAGGTCGAATAATACAGTTTCTGGATTGATTCAGCAACTCTAATTCCTCTCACTAAAGAGAGCGCTTTTATGGCAGAGCTCTTTACGCATCACTTTTTCAAAAGTGTATCGTTTTTTGAATATGCTGTATTAAGCTTTTATGTACAAGATTATGGATATAAATATTTTTATTTCTTAGAAATGAGAATTCTTGAGGTTATAAAAATCAACTTACTTTTCATAACGGCTTGCGAAGTTAAATAAGCGAGTTTGTTTATTTTTATCAGCGCACATATATAAGGGTTAGAAAAAAACGCTATTTATGCATCTTTTACTATGATGCATAAATAGCTTATATTCTGAATCCTTAAATAGAGCAGATATTAGCCTTCATCCTTAAACGCCAAATCCAATATAAAAGCTTGCTCTAAAGCCACTTCTTTTAGATACTCAAATCGACCAGCGTCACCGGAATGACCTGCATGCATATTCACTTGAAATAAAATAGGCGCCTCTGAGGTTTGATGGTCACGTAGTTTAGCAACCCACTTTGCCGGCTCAAAATACTGAACCTGTGAATCGTGAAAACCAGTTTTAATCAACATAGCAGGATATGCTTGCTTTTTAATTTGATCATAAGGCGAGTAAGACAACATATATTCATAATCTTCTCGTCGATTCGGATTACCCCACTCATCATATTCGTTCGTGGTTAAAGGCAAATCTTGATCAAGCATTGTCGTAACAATATCAACAAAAGGTACATCAGCTAACACACCTAAATATAAATGAGGCGCTTGATTCACTACTGCGCCCATTAATAAACCTCCAGCACTACCACCTTGAGCAAATACACGCAGTGGATCGCCATACTTTTGCTCAATCAAACCTTTTGTGGCATCAACAAAATCAT
The DNA here is from genome assembly GCA_002341165.1 of Shewanellaceae bacterium UBA2521. Classification (GTDB taxonomy): domain Bacteria; phylum Pseudomonadota; class Gammaproteobacteria; order Enterobacterales; family Shewanellaceae; genus UBA2521. Next base: position 17,712 of record DDNL01000047.1, on the reverse strand, counting down.
TAAAAGAATTTTTTTTATGATGTTGACGCCCTTGATAATACCAATCGCGCCCTAACATTTGCGATCCTCTTACATGCGCAATGGCCACGACAAACCCGCGATTCAATAAATTCAAATAAGGCATATGAAAGTCAGGCATAATGGTCACACCATAAGCACCATAACCATAAATATACAGAGGCTGCGTACCTTGGTGCGTAAAATGATCTTGATGATACACCAACGTCACAGGCACTTGAGTACCATCTCGTGCTTCAATAGCTAAACGCTCTGTTTTGTAATCACTACTTTTGAAATCTGTACCAGCAAAAGCTTGTTTACGCTGTTGCCGCTGACCTGTTACAAGATTGACATCATACACAGTAGTCGGAGTTGTTAAGCTACTATAAATTAAACGCACATCATCTGATTGCTGAGCTAGGTTACGACCCAACTCAATACTAAACACAACATCATCAAACAAAACTTCTTGAGTTTGCACACGACTCAAAGTATGAATTATCATCTTCTGATGCCCATGTGCACGTTCAATATAAACCAAGTGATCAGAAAATAATTCGAAATCTTCAACCAATGTATCAGAGCGATGCGGTACAACTTCGCGCCATGTTGCAAGATCATGTATAGTTTCTCGCTGAGCTTCCATAATGCGGTAATTAATCGCTTGCCAATTGGTCAAAATATAATAGCGATCACCTTGGCAGATCATATAATGCTTAAGTTCTGGATCTTGAGGTAATAAAGGCTTAACTTGACAACCATCAGGTGCGACCAAAGATGCATAAGTACTTTCTGTACTGGTATGTATAATATGTATTTCTTGATTAAACTTTGATTGCTGTAAATAAGTGTAATAACTTTTATCGTGCTCTTCATAAATCAAAATATCTTCACTTTGATCCGTGCCAAGCCGATGTACATAGACTTTATCATCCAGTAAAGTGACTTCGTTTTTTGCATTGTAAAGCACAGCTTGATTATCAGGTAACCATACTAGATCACCTGATGTATTCATCAATGTATCTTTAAGAAAAGTCTGGCTCGATAAATCGTAAAATCGAATTTGAAATAAGTTTCGTCCAGCCCTATCTTCTGCTACGGCAAACCTCGATTGATCATGACTCATAACAGGCTCTAATGCGTCGTAATAATCTTCGCCTGCACTGTATAAATTAGGATCAAATAAGATCTGTTCTTTTTTTGTAGGTGGCTTATACAAGTAAATAGGATGTTCAAGCTCAGCTTGATAACGTTGCCAATATTCATAACCTGACTTTTTATAAGGCACACTTTCATCATCATGTTGAACACGCGCTTTAAGTTCACCAAAAAGCTGTTTTTGTAATGCTTCAGTATGCCCTAACATTGCCTTCTGATAAGTATTTTCTGCTTCGAGATGTGCTAGTACTTCAGGGTCATCACGAGTATCACATCTCATCCAAAAATAAGGATCAATACGCGTTTCACCGTGAACTTTAAGAGTATGAGGTATTTTTTTAGGTTGAGGTATACGAGGCATGATTTGACCCTTTGGATGCGCGATTGATTGGTTCATACAATAAATCACACACACTATAACTAGAGTTTTTTTATTATGGAGTGCATTTTAAAAGATATGTATGCGCATAATCAATGCAATAAATATAAAAATGTAAACTATAGCCCCATAATTTATAACAACCAGAGGCTATCTAATGCAAAAATAGTTGACACCGTCTGGTATCAGTCAATTAAACTTTCTCTCGAGACATAGTCATTTTCACCATTAAAAATGAGCTTGAATCCTTTTCTTATGTAACTTGCTCAACCTTATCTAAAATCTAAAGCAGTTGCATATATCCACACATTGATATGCTCTTCTTGCTTAGCTTGTACTTTAGCTTTTTGAGTCCCTGTTCTTTTTTTTTGGTGAAGTCGGCAACATTCTGGTTGCAAAAACAAACCCATGCACGCAATGTCTAAATTTCCACCCTTCACATTTTGCTTATTTGCTTGATCTAATATTTTCATTTTATTTTACCTCAGCATTTTATAATTTTTGTACTCATAATGTTATGAGCACAATAACTATAGTACATCGCTCAAATAAAAAATAAAAATTTACGTATGAAAAAGCCTTTTGACGCGTAGTGTGACCTTAGTCATCAACTCATAAGGAATCGTATTCGCAGCCAATGCAATGTCTTCAACAGGCAAGTCTTCGCCCCACAAGATCACTTCATCTCCTACCTGCTCCATCGCATCCGGACCTAGGTCAACACTCAGCATATCCATCGATACACGACCGACAACAGGTACACGGCGGTTGCCGATAAGAACAGGTGTGCCTGAAGGAACATGTCTTGGATATCCATCTGCATAACCCACACTCACTACACCGAGTTTCGTATTTTTGCGTGCTTTCCAAGTTGCTCCATATCCAACAGCTTCACCTTTTTTATGATCCCTTACAGCGATAAGATAAGACTTCAACGTCATTGCTGGCTGAAATGGAAAGTCTTGTGGTCGCCCTTCAACTAAAGGAGAAACCCCATATAAAATCAAACCTACTCGGATATAATCTGCATAAGTTTGTGGGAAATTGAGAAATGCGCCAGAGTTCGCTAAAGCAATATCACCATCAGCTTCAGGTACTAATTTTGAAAAAGCTTCGATTTGTTTTAAAGATAGAGGATGTTTGATCTCATCAGCACAAGCGAAATGCGACATGATATGTACAGGCTGTGCAACACACTTTGCAGCTTGTAAGCGCATATATGCATCAGTAAACTCATGTTCTAAAAAACCTAGGCGATGCATTCCTGTATCCATCTTAATCCAAGCTTGTATAGGTTGAGACAACTTAGCCTTTTCCAACATTTTCAGCTGTTCTATATGGTGAACCACCACTTCAAGGTTATATTTTTCCGCTAACTTTAACTCATCTATGTTGTGTACACCTTGTAACACAATCACTCTTTTATGGAGATCAATATCCCGAATTTCCATAGCTTCGCTCATGCGTGCTACAGCAAAAATATCAGCATCTAATGATTTGCATACATCCAATGCACCATGACCATAAGCATTCGCTTTAATGACAGCTATCACTTTAGCACCGTCGGCTTGCTTACGAATTTGAGCTAAGTTGGCTTGTAATGCTTTACCATTAATTTCAAGTCGAGGGGACAAAATACCCACTTAATACTCCTCATCCATTCCTGCCATAGGTATATGGTTATCGAAACGAGAATACTGCCCCATAAAAGTTAAGCGAACACGACCAATAGGACCGTTCCTTTGCTTACCGATAATGATCTCGGCAATACCCTTGTCTGGAGAATCTTCGTTATATACTTCGTCCCGGTAAATAAACATGATTAAATCCGCATCTTGTTCAATCGATCCCGATTCACGTAAATCAGAGTTAACAGGACGTTTATCAGCACGCTGCTCCAAAGAACGATTGAGCTGTGATAAAGCTATCACAGGCACATTCAACTCTTTTGCTAAAGCCTTTAATGAGCGTGAAATCTCCGCAATTTCTAGAGTACGATTATCTGAAACAGCAGGCACACGCATAAGCTGTAAGTAATCGATCATAATCATGCTCAAGCCACCATGCTCTCGCGCAATACGTCTTGCTCTAGAGCGTAATTCTGTAGGTGTGAGCGCAGAACTATCATCAATATATAGCTGACCACGCTCTAGAACTTGTCCCATGGTTGCAGACAGTCTCGCCCAATCATCTTCATTGAGTTGTCCCGTCCTGATTTTAGTTTGATCAACTCTTCCTAGTGATGCAAGCATACGCATCATAATCTGATCTGCAGGCATTTCTAAAGAAAAAACTAATGCCGGTTTATCACTATGCATCATAGCATGTTCACAAAGATTCATAGCAAACGTCGTTTTTCCCATAGAGGGACGGGCTGCAACAATAATCAAGTCTGAATTTTGAAAGCCTGCTGTCATTTTATCTAAATCTTGGTAGCCACTTGATAAACCTGTGACACCATCATGAGGCTTTTGATATAACTGCTCAATTTTATCGACTGTCTTCTCGATCACATCACGGACAAACTGAGGACCTTCACTCGAGTTCACACGAGACTCGGCAATATTAAAGACTTTAGACTCTGCAAAATCTAAAAGTTCATTGGCATCACGACCTTCTGGTTTAAAACCAATTTCTGCAATATCTTGGGCAACTTGAATCACTTCCCGAGCAATAGCTCGTTCACGGATAATTTCAGCATATGCGACAACATTGCTAACACTGGGTGTGTTTTTAGCAATTTGAGCGAGGTAATGAAACTCACCTGCATCATGTAAACTTTGATTTTGCTCTAAGCATTCAGAAACGGTAATGAGATCCATCGGGCGACCTTGATCAGCAAGTTGCTGCATGGCTTTGAAGATCAATTTATGCGCACGTGTGTAAAAGTCATCAGCAACCAAAATTTCAGCTACACGATCCCAAGCATGTGCATCAAGCATTAAGCCACCTAAAACTGACTGCTCAGATTCATGAGCATGAGGCGGCAATTTTAGCTCGTTTATAGTTTGTTTTTCTGGGGTTTTTTGTGTAGATAATTTTTGATTCATAACCTTAGTTCCCAAGCTTATAGCCTGTTTGTCACAATTTAAAGCTAAAAGTAACGGGTGAATAGTTCAGATCTAACCTATATTCTACCTTATTTTTTCACTCTGCACATCGCCTAAAGCATTTTCGATGCGTACATTTACAGCAATTATAAAAGCGTACCTATAAAATGATAGAAAAATGCAAACCAACTCACGTTTTTTGCGAAAGAACGCTCTATTCTTCTTTTTAAGACTTAACCTAGAGCCCTGTACCAACACAACTCAAACCTTTTGAGTGCAAGTTTTGATCAACTCAATCCCAAGAAAAAAGACATCCAGATCTCAATCATTATTTTTATCTTCATGATCAGATAAGCGAAGTCAGTCTAACTTTTGTTTAACGCGGAGCGTAAACCGTTGATACTCTATTTCTTATTTCTAATACCTATCAAGTGACTCACTTATATTTCAGATAATTCTAAAATTGAGTTATATCTCAATATCCAATAGCCTTCAAAATCTATTTTTTTAGACGAAAAAAATTCACAAAAAAACAACAAAACCACCAACTTAAATTAAATAAAAACCATTTCACTACAAGTATGATGGATATAATTTTAAAAAAAACTTTCCTCATATAATATAGTCATTTTCATTCAAACAATGGACTATCATATTATGACACAATGGATAAAGCGTGTAGGTATTGCTGCGGCACATGGCTTTGAGTATTACAATATTGCTGTTTATTCAGCAATTCAAACTTATATTGCTCTCCTCTTTTTTCCTGAAACACTCTTCGGTCAGAACGCAGCAATTTTTGCATGGTTGCCTTTCATATTGCGTTTCATATCTCGACCATTTGGGGGGCTATTTATAGGTCTCTACGCCGATCGTTATGGCAGAAAATCGGCCTTGGTATTGACCAGTGGCTTAACAGGATGCGCAACTCTCGTTATGGGTTTATTACCTACCTACGCAGAAGTCGGGGGGCTTGCTCCTATACTCTTTTTTATCATGCAACTTTTACAAGCTTTTTGTTTTGGTGGAGAAAATCCTGCTGCAATTGCATATCTATACGAAAGTGCCCATAAAAATGAACATGCACGTATTGGAGCTTTGTTATGGGGTGCGCCTTTTCTTTCTATTGCACTGTCTCTTATAGTCGTTGCTATCACTGAATCCTACCTTACTCATGCGCAAATGCTTGATTTTGGTTGGCGTATTCCTGTACTACTAGGTGTGGGCAATATCATGATCAGTTACTATTTTAGAAAAAACCTTATTGAATCAAAAAAATTTGTGCGCTCGACATCCATAGCTATACAAAAAATTCCTACTCTTAAAATATTTTTCTTATATGTTCCCTCATCTATTTTGTTCTATGGTAACTCTATTTCGAGTACAATTTTAATTCAAAAGATGACAAGTGATCCAAGCTTAAGAGTTATTTTACCTATACTTTGTAATGTCACTTTTTTTGTGGGTTCGTTAACTTTGAGTTTATGGGTCGATCGATATTTTAATTATCAAAAAGTACTCAAATTTTCTTATACACTTGTTCTCTTTGGCGCCGTGCCTGTTTATGCATTACAAGAACTTCATAATTGGTATGCTTTTGCTCTGTCACAACTCTGTATCACTTTCTTTGTTGCCTGTACTACTAGCCTGTCGCCTGCGACAATATTTAATTCAACACTTGCCAAAAATCGCATTTCCACAATCGGTTTAGGTATAAATTGCGCTATTATTTTTGTAGGTGCTTTCACTCCGATGCTGGTCAGTATTTTATCTCAATATAATCAGGCTTTCGTAGGCTTAATGATGTCTATTGGTGCCATCAGTTACTTTATTGCTTTATATTTGGATCAATATATTCAGCCGAATACTTCTGTAATCAAGCAAGGATCGAATGTATAAATTTGATCTAAAACAAGAAGGTCACCTCCCATGAAGTGACCTTCTTTTATTTATGATAAATCTGAAACGGTAAGGCTAGAAGGTCGAGGATGACTTAAATTCGCTGTCGAGCTCATCATGTCATACTCGTTATCCTCAAACCCCGCCATACTTTGAATCAACTCATTGACTTGTATGGTGTGATTTAAGTTATCAAGCTTGACCTGCAAGTGTTGATAGGCGGTATCTTCATAATATTTAAATAACACCACCTTCTGCTCTGAGTGCGAAGCATTATACATGACTAAATCTGCATCCGCTCTTACCACACAAACATCTTCAAAAGTTGCGTCTTGCCATTGCAGAGTATCCAATGCTTGAGCTTTATCATAATTATCAATCGTGATTTCTGTCGTTGTCTCGTCAATAACATATTTATCTTCTCCTCCTTGGCCTGTTACATAATTCTGACCTTGTCGCGCATGATAAATATCGTCGTCGTCAGTCATCTTCACAGCGATTAGTTTTTGCTGCTTCATGTAGTTTGATAAATCAGTTCTCCGCCCATTATAAGCGTAAAACTGGTCTCTTAAATTGACGATATAATTTGTTTTTTCTTCATTGGCTAAGTCGATACTGTGTAAATCAAAGCCTTCTTGGTTCAAAGTCAAACCTAGCATACTGCGATCTTTCTTTTGATCATTAATAACCAAAACAGACATTGGATTGACGTCTGCATGTGTGGCATCGAGCAGCCTGACAGTTGTGTCAGCATAACGCAGTTGTATATCACCCTGATCGAGTTGAGTTTCGAGATTTTGTAATCCATTACAAAAAACTAATGTATCGCTATCGGTTGCATGAGAACTCATACGTATTTCAATGTTACCTTGACCTGTTGAAATCTCATACCTGTCGTTACCTACTTCTCCATCAAGAAAAGCACCACCTTGACCCGCTCTGAGTATATCATCACCCGCACCACCTTTAATGCTATCAAAGCCACCAGCACCATCTAAAATATTATCGTTTTTATTACCTTGTATCACATCACTATCATCTGTCGCCAAAACATCATCAATATGTAAACTTAACAACCGATGTGTCACATCATGACTATCTATCAAAGTCTGTTTAGATAAGTCCATCTTCACACCGCTTTTATATTGAGAAGATAAGGTTACACCGCCCACGATCCAGTTGCCGGAGTGATTTTTCGATACCGTGTAATTATTGCCAAACATATCAAGAAAAGATAAGTGCTGATGTATCTGACCTTTAAAATAATGTTTTACTTTAGCGATCGTAAATAATTCATCCGATGCAGGTATTTTACTAAACATAGCATCGATTACCTGTTGGCTTGATAGGCTATTTGGCTGCTCCAATGCTGCGATAATATGCTTTATATCTTGCACGCTGCAACCTCCTTCAAAATTCAATTGATCGAGCTTAGGTTTTGCAATGAGCATTTGATACTTTAAAGTCGGTTCAACAGACATGACTTTCTGAAGCTCATTGAGCTCAATCTGAATATCGCGCAGCACACTCTGAAACTTGATCCACTGCAACGAGGTTTGAACAAGTAAATGATCATCCTCTTGGGATAACTCTAAATATTTGATATCCGTATTCAACATATCTTGTTCTAAAAGAGCCGCATCATAAAGCGTGGGCCATACGTCTATCGAGTTATCAATAATATCAAAATCACTGCTTAGTTGAGCTATATCCGACATTGAGATTGATGATTCTGGAGTGTGCTCGGGTAGAAAGTCGTTGACGAGAACGATATAAGAATCTTGACCTGATCCACCTTTGAGTAAATCTCGGCCTTTGCCTCCAGAGAGTGTATCATCACCATCTCTGCCGTAAATTTTATCGTTACCCGCATTACCTGTAAGCGTATTACTCACATCACTCCCAACGATATGATCGTCATATTGAGAACCTAAAACACCTTCAATATGAAGTAGTTGAGCTTGATCAAACTCTGATAACTTAAGTTTCTGCTCCAATAAGTCAATGTTTACTCCAACCTGTTGTTCCTGCTCTTTTTGTTCATAGTTCGTCAAATCAACTATGTCGTAGCCCTGTGCTCCATCAAGCACCGAATGAGATAAGCCTGCTTCTTTCCATTGTTCAATTTGAAAGGTATCAGCCTGGCGACCACCTGTATAATTTTTATAACCCCAGCCATGAATATTAAAAATATTACGCTTATCTTGATCGCCCAGAGCCGTATCATGACCATCACCCAAGATAAATAATGTTGCATTTTTATGATAAAGATTATGGGTATCGCGTGTTACTTCTAGGCTGTGTGCTTGCGCAATACTTGAATCAAATTTTTGATTTAAAGTCGAATCAACTTGACGTGTTTTACGCATGGAAGACAAACTTGTGTTCATTTTTGGTTGAGCTACATGATAATAATCATGGCGTTCATAGATGTTGAAATCAGGATCATCCAAATGTACCGCAGGCGCGCTATAAACTACTTTATCTATGCCTTGTTTCATCCAATGTTCTGAATCTAAAGCTACTCTTTTAGAGTTTTCATTATTTTTGATAATCTGATTTACAGCAGCTTTATCTTGTATACCTTGAGGCACATCAAAGCCAAAAAATACACAAGCACCTGCTCTAAAGCGATCAAAACTTGATATCCCAACCACTTTTAAATATCGTGTAGCACGATAAGCATTATAAGTACCTTGCGCAAAGCCAATCGCTAAACCTATCGCAGCACCTACCGGGCCTGCCGTGAAGGTAATCATGGATGCGATACCTGTAGCAACAGAAACCAAAGTACCTGCTACAGCCAAAGATCCTGAAACCAAATAATCTGTTCGCTCTTGGCCTGTTGCCTTTTGACTATGCTTAAAAGCATCCACAGCGTGCCAAGTACTCAATCCTGCACCAAGGAAGTTCGTGAAAGCACCTAATCTTCCCGCTATCATCATCCGACTTTTAACGACTGTATTATTGGCAATTAAATCCAAAACAATATCGGTTGTATCGACGGCTGTAGATAAGCCACCTTTCACAGCTTCATAGGTATCGCCCTGATCAAGGCTTTGTTTAAATTGATAGATACCGCCTGGCATCATCAATCCAGCATACCCCATATTGATACGACTTAAGACACGACTCAAACGCTGCATGTCAATACTTGGTGGTGGTGTATGATCAAAGATATCTATATCCTGATTTGACTCTTGTATCGATGCCTCATATCTTTTTATCGATTCGGTATCGCCAATGAGTTTCAAATCTATATTTTCTGAGTGCTTAATATATTGCAGCCATTTTGAAACCTGTTCTACTTTTCTTGGGAATGCTGACTTTAACCAGAGATTAAAATAATCTGTATTCAAACTATACGAAGAGCCTTCGGTTATCTTATGTAAGCTCTTCAATTGCTCGATAGAAAGTAACTGACCTGTCTGTGGATCACTCAGCCCCAAATTGAGTAACATTGAACGAGAAACATGGTGATTAAAGATTTCCACAAAACCTTGTGATTGATCGATTTGATGCAAAATAGAGTCACTCGTTTCCAGAGTCTGGCTGATTGAATTGACATGAGTATCTAACATTTCAGAGTCGTTAAACATCACTTTTTGCACCTGCCATAATCTAGCACTGCTCTGCTTATTTTTCAGTCTCTGCATCACCTTTTTAATTTTTGTGACACCTTGAGCTGAATATATCGTGCCTGTACCACTCTCGTAAAGAAACAACTTATTTCCTTCTAGAGCTAAAGCATATTTCTGATCACCTATATTAAGCAGAAATGTAGCCACATAATCTTGTTTCGGTGTATTCGTTAAATAATGGATGAATCCTCTTGACGCCACCTCATTCGCCGTTGATGAAGCTTGCTCTGAAATAGCTTTAACTTGCTCAACAAACCGATCCTTAATCAAAGCATCAGGATGTTGTGTATCAGGTAAAATACGCAGAAGAGATAGATTGAGTTGATTTTCAACAAACGCTTCGGTTTGACTTAACCCCTTTGATGCTGTAGCTAGAAAAGCATGATTCAGTTCATTATTATCAAGCCCAAGACGTGTCGTATACACTGCTTCAGATTGAATCACGCCTTGCATTTTGTTGCTCAATTCGATTTGCTGTGTTGTTGCATGCATTATTGGACGCATGACGTTTGAACGCAGTATGTGTCTTCCTTTGCCATGTAAAGATTGTAAAAAGATACTGCGTCTATCTCGACCAAAAAAGTTAGCCCAACTTTTTTTATTCAGAAAAATCTCAGTTAAAGGTCGCTTTTGATCTCCGCTAAATCTACCCTCTTCACCTAATCTTGTGTAGAGTGCACCTTTGTTCAACAAAAATATTTTATCTTCTTTACTACCAAAGTGTATTAATTGCCCAATATTTATCTTCCATAGAGGAACTCCAATAAGTTCGGCTGTATTGAACAATGGTTGTATTGGATTGGGTACTTTCCAAGGCTGCTTATTCTTCATCACTTTAATTTCTGTTAAGAAATCATGGATATCGATATTATAATCTTTTTTGAAGCTATCTTTATGGTTCACTAATTCTTTAATTAAACGCCGCTCTAATTCATTTTCAATGCCTAAAGATCTAGACGCTCTGAAAAGGTCTTGCATCGCATGCTCTGATGTATTCGTGGCAGCATCATAGTCTTGATTTAAATGGAGTGCTTCTAAATGGTCACCCACCTGATTCAGTAAGTTCAACTGATCATCAATACGATTCGAATGTGCTCGTTTTAAAGCTTTGGTTAAATTGGGATCATCAGGGGCAATTTTTTCCAAGACTTCATGATAAAGTTGTTTATAACTTTTTTCATCATCACTTATCGAACTATGTACTAAAGACAGTATTTTTTGACCTGATAACTTTGGATGAGCAAATATTTGTTTGTAAATTTTCTGCCATATTCGAGCAGGCGCTTGATCTCGAGCATACTGATATAAATCCTCAGCACGGTGATAAATAATTTCTTCTAATGTTTCACCTGATCGACCTTTACTCTTTAAAATCTCTAATTCTTTCTCACTCAATGAATCGATATAATTAAACTGACCATTCATATATTGTGCTACAAGTTGTGTTGCAACCACTCCAGAAATGGTCAGTACAACGCCAGAATACAGGAGTAGGTTCGCACTCAGACACAATGAACCACCTAAAACCATACCCAATTGACCTGCTGTAAGCGTCATATTGCCCACAACATCTTTGATCATGATACTACGTTTGTCTGTATTAAATTGATGGATTTTCTCTTTGATATGTGCAAGCTTTTCATTATCTTTACCAAAAGATGAATGCTTTATTTCTTTAAGCCACTCTTTAAGTGAGCGTACTTCTTTGATACCTATACCAGATTTGGCAAGACCCGCTAAAACCATTTGTGCTTGGCCCATCGCATTCAAGTGATCTCCAACTTTGCCGATTGTTTCGGTCACAGTCTCTAATGGAATATGCGTAATATCTGACGTTAAATTAACAAGAGCTCTCGTTTCAAATACAGTCATTCCCCAATACATCGATCCAAGACCTGACTCGGTGAAGTTTGATGCGATACGACTTTCTATAAATGCTGTCCACTTCTGTGCAGACGCATCGCTTAACTCATTCATGTCTTGCATAATCTTTTGTGTTTGCTCAGAATAAGGATCAAACCTCAATGCTGCATCTAAAACAGAGCCATGTATCTCGTGTAAATCTTCACGGTGATGAGCTAAATCAGACGTTAATTTTTTGATTTGATCTAATTTTTGACCATAATCAGTCTCTTTGATTTCTGATATATTTAGTGCTTTTAATTCACTCTGGAATTGATTCTGAAACTCGGTATGCGCCCTGAGATAGGCTATTTTTTCTTTGTGACTCATCAAAGTAATACGTTCGGAGAATTGTTGATCCGTTTGCAGCGTTGCAACAAGCTCAGATTTCAAACGATTAATATGATCTTTTAGTGCCGTGTACTGCTCCGCACTTTCAATACGTTCTTCTTGAGCACCAAGCCAACCTTTATGTACCACAGCCATAAAAGTTGGATATAAACCAAAAGCTAGCACCGAATGTAACCATTCTTTTGGTAATTGAGAAGACTCTAGAGCAACCGCTGTATCATCACCACCATCGAAAACGAAAGCAGGTCCCGCTTCACCTCGAACTAAAGGACTTAAGTTATGTGCATTACGCCCGCGCATTTTCCGAAACAACAAAGCTACATGTTTCGCCTTATGCCTTTGATAACCATCTTTCAAAATCAAATCAATGTGTTGCAGATCTTTTTCAGAGAAAAAGAGCGTACTCTGAAGCTGATCTCCAGTCATTTTCCAAGGGAAGTCGGCAAAGTCATCTGTTTTTTGTAAATCAATATTTAGCTCATCCCTCAATTTATGAATGAGTTCGTTATGAGACTTTTCTTGCTCTGTTAAAGGTATAAGTTCTTCAGATAATTGATTCATATATACTGTACTCCAAATTCATGCGATGAAAAAATTCATTACACAATCAGAACTCTGTGGCTCTAATGATGAAATGAACTATCGATCTATAAAATCGATAAAGTATTAACTAAAAGTGTTGAATTGAGCCTTGTAACCCAACCTAAGTTGTTAACAAAAGAGATGAGCATATAAAAGTTGGCTTTTGATTAAAAAAGTCACTAAGAACTCTATTTGTAACAGATAAGATTAGATAAATATGCTTTTTTGAAAGACCATTGCAGTGGAAAAATAGAGTGAAAAAAGATGTCAACATCATGTGCTCCGTGCAATAAAATGAGTAAGTTGTGTCGACTTTATCAATTATATATCATTGAAGCAACAGCAGTTTAACAACAATTGCAAATGATAACTATTTTTATTTGTATTTTTAACAACTTACCGTGAAAAAAAAATTTTTCCTTTTTTCCTCTTTGAAATGCTCATAGTCTAAATACAACAATAATATTACTTTTACTATAACTAAGAGAGTCGGAAGGCTATTTAAGATATGAGCATCACTTATCCCAAACTCATCATCCTGTGTATGACATATGTCAACCAACCTATAACCGGTGAACTCTCATTCACACTTGGCTGTGTATCTGTTATCATCCATCAGTCCGTGCGTTCGAAAGAACGAGTACTATTTTATTCTTTTACTTATCCCTAAATCAGATAAAGAGCTACAAAAAATATCATCCATAGATCAAAGCATAAATTAATTTTTTGGGTTTGAATTATAATATCTCGCCAAAACTAAAAAACAATTATGCTTATTTATATAATAAGTTTAATTTAAATAAGAAAAGGAGTATTGTTTGAAGGTTGGTTGTAATTTAAAATACAAATGTTATATATAAAACTAGATAGCTCACAGTGTGCAATTTCATCTCTATGAGTGAATAGTCATAAAAAATAGTGTGCGTATTCTCAATTTAATAACATCAGTTAGCATAAAACCTATTCATTGACATTGCATGAGAATAAATAAGTATGAAAGTATTAAGCCCTGTAGAAATAAAACAAGTCAGCGCAGGATGGAAGCCTGGTGATCTCCTTTTTAAGTTCCATAAATTGATGATGAAAATACATCAACCTTATCTAACCAACTCGAAGAAATATTCTCCTTATTCATTCCCTGTTTATCCACATTACTCTTTTTAGAATTTTAGATAGATAAGACGCTTGAGCAGGAAAGGCGGCATGCTCCGCCTTCCCTAAGGAATATGGGAGCTTATTCCCCCTAATCAGCGACTGAATCATTAATCCACACAAAATAGTTACTCTAAACAAAGCACAAGGCATCCATCGCCTAGAAAAAAAGTCAAAATTTCAACAAAGCTTTAACTTATTACGCAAAAAAAATAGATTTTTGTATTTTCCTTACATAAAGTTTATTATTTAGAATAAAAACAAATAAGATGTAATATGAAAAATTAGATCAGTCACTGTCTACGACTTCAATTTTCGTGATAAAGACTGTGTGCTTATTCTAGGTTAATAATGGCTTTCAATGTTGATTGCACTTCTTGAAGTAATAGGAGAATAAATAAAAATGAAAGTATTAAGCCCCATAAAAACAAAACAAATAAATGCTGGATGGAAGCTTCGTGATCTCTTTCAGAAACTTCAGACACTCATGATCAAATCAGATAAAAGCTATCTGATCAATGCAAGCAAATATTCCCCGTATTTATTTTCTTCTTCTCCAAAGGCCTCTTTTTCGAGTCGTAGATAAATAAGAACACCCATCAAAAAAGGACGCATTCTGCGTCCTTTTCTAGAGAAATCTCGATCTTACTCATCCTGCTTAGCGGCATCATTCATATCCACAAAATAGGTTCCCCAACCATCATAGTGAATGGACAAGGATTCAGCCAGACGCATCAGCTTCTCACAATCTTCGTCTAAACGAGCAACATCAAGCTCTTGCTCTATAATCACATCACAGCAAAATACTTTTGCTCCATCATCAAGCTGTAGCTCTTCTGCGTCTTCAACTTCGTAACCTTGTTTAAATAAAGCCACCGCGGCTTGCTCTAATAGATCAAAATCATGGCAAGAAAAATGATGCTCGACAATATATAGAGCATCTGGATCGGAACCATCCTCAATGAGGGCAGCAACAATTTCTTGATTCTCTTGCTTTTGATAATTTAATTGACGCTCAAATGACATCTATATTCCTCATTTTTAATCTGCTTCAAGCAGGTTTAAACTGTAGTTGAATGGCTTCTTGCGAAATACGCTCGTACGCTTCTAACATTTTTCTGCGTACCGATTCTGAGAGCTGTTTCACGTCATCAGCACATAAGTTGATTGTAGAAACCGGATCCAGTACTTCGACAATCACAATACCATTACGCCAACGATTTAAATTAATATTTTTTTGGCACGATGCAACCACAGGTACAATCGGTACCTTAGCTTGCACTGCCGTATAAAAAGCACCTAACTTAAAAGGTAACATACCTCGACCTCTTGAACGAGTACCTTCTGGAAAAAACCAGATGGATAACATTCGTTGACGCATTTTCTTCACGGTTTGAGCCAAAGTTTCAAATGCTTTTTTCCGATTCGCTCTATCGATCAAAATGTTACCTGTTAACCAATATATCTGTCCGAAAAAGGGCAACCATACGATACTTTTTTTACCTAAGCTGACCGTAGATTTAGGTACAGCTTTCGTTAAAGTGAACACATCAAAGTTATTTTGATGGTTCGCTGTAAAAATACAAGGCGATTTTAAAATCTTCTCTGCGCGCAAAATAACTTTAATACCGAGTATAGGTGCTAACCACGACATAATTGAAGCATACAAATATACATGATTTTTATGTCTTGGACGTACCAAACAGTAAACCATCGCAAAGCCTAATCCTAAAACAAGCATAACAAACAAGATCAGACAGCGCAGTACCAATAACATAAGCTTATCCTCAATAAGTTTTTCTTAAAATAATATGCAGCACCGCTATGATAACAAAAACACACCAGATCAGGTACCGCTTTCTACTGAGACAACTCGATCTACCTTTTGTAAACCTCGTGGTAGTTTTAAGCCACGACGCCCACGTTCTCCAGCATAATGTGCCAGATCTTGTGCTTTAAGTAAGAGCTTCCTTTTACCTGCCCATACAGTCACTTCACTTTGATCAGATAAAACCAACACATGACACATCCATTGCTCTTTATCACGAAATGCTTGAGTTGAAATATTCATCAACTTATTACCTTTGCCTTTAGTCAGCATAGGTAATTGCTCTAAAGGAAAGATCAACATGCGCCCATCATTACTGATAGTCAAAACTTGGCTACTACGCTCTTTCACTTCAAGAGGTGTAAGTACATTCGCACCTTCGGTCATCGTAAGTAGCGTTTTTCCAGCTTTATTGCGTGAAATCATATCTTTGAGTGTACAAATAAAACCATATCCCGCTGAAGTACTCACCAAAAACTTTTGCTCGGCTAAACCTATGAGCATCTGTTCAATGTTCATACCCGCAGCCAAAGTAAAACGCCCTGTTACAGGTTCACCTTGAGTTCTGGCTGAAGGCAAAGTATGTACATCTGCAGTGAAAGAGCGACCACTTGAGTCAAGCATGATCACAGATTGATTACTGCGCCCCTTGGCACTACACAAAAAAGCATCTCCAGATTTATAATTCAACCCTTCAGGTTCAACATCATGCCCTTTGGCACAACGTAACCAACCTTTTTTCGATATAATCACAGTCACAGGCTCTGCAGGCATGAGATCTTTTTCTGAAAGTGCTTTCGCATCTTCTCTTTCTTCTAAAGGCGAGCGACGCGCATCGCCGTATTCTAAAGCATCTTGCTGTAACTCTTTTTGCACTTTAGTTTTCAAACGACGTTCTGAAGATAAAACTAAGGTGAGCTCATCTTTTTCTTTTGCCAAAGTCTGTTGCTCTGCGCGAATTTTGGTTTCTTCAAGTTTGGCAAGCTGGCGCAATTTCAAATCGAGAATCGATTCAGCTTGCTTTTCTGACAAACCAAATTGCTCCATCAATTGTTGCTTAGGTTCATCATGTGTACGAATCAATTCAATCACAGCGTCTAAATGCAAAAATGCAATAAGCAAACCATCTAAAATATGTAAACGTCGTTCTACTTTGTCTAAGCGGTGTTCAAGCCGGCGCCGTACCGTTTGAGTACGATATTCAAGCCACTCAAGTAAAATTTCCTTTAAACCTTTTACTTCTGGACGACCATTTAAGCCAATCATATTCAAATTAACACGATAGCTTTTTTCTAAGTCGGTTGTCGCAAATAAATGATGCATCAGCTGTTCACAGTCAACACGATTAGATCGAGGGACAATCACAAGACGTACGGGATTTTCATAATCAGATTCATCACGTAAATCACTCACCATGGTTAATTTTTTTGACTGCATTTGTGCTGCAATCTGTTCTAACACTTTGGCAGTACTGACCTGATGTGGCAACGCATTGATGAGGATCTCACCTTGCTCTAGCTCGTAGACAGCGCGCATTTTAATGCTGCCGCGCCCTGTGCGATACATTTTATCCAAGTCTTCTTTTGGCGTAATAATTTCAGCATCTGTTGGGTAATCCGGTGCTTTAATATGCTCCATCAGCTCTTCAAGCGCAGTTTTTGGATTTTTTAAGAGTAAGGTACAAGCGCTGACCACTTCTTCAATATTATGTGGCGGAATATCTGTTGCCATACCTACCGCAATACCCGACACACCATTGAGTAAAATATG
>DDNL01000041.1:58969-87658 GCA_002341165.1 Shewanellaceae bacterium UBA2521 | reverse complement strand
AAAGCGAAAAAAGCAAAGCAACAAAACCAAGAAGAACATGCATTACAGCAGGATAACGATCAGTGAATAGACAAATCATAGCGAGACTTTTTACCCATGAGCTTTAAAATTGCATCGTCACCTCATATACAAACCTCTGTGCTTACCGCAGATATCATGAAAAAAGTCTGCTTATGTACTTTTCTAGGACTTTTTGCGCAATGTTATTATTTTGGTTTAGGTACTTTAGTCCAAGTCGCTTTATGTATTCTGTTCTGCGTTCTCAGCGAAGCTATAACTCTTTATATACTCAAAAAAGATGTCAAATTTGCTTTATCTGATTACACAGCAACAGTCACAGGCCTATTACTAGGTCTTGCTTTACCAGCCTACGCGCCTTGGTGGATTGCTTTTCTAGGTAGTTTTTTCTGTATTGTCATCGTAAAACAGCTGTACGGTGGTTTAGGTAACAATATTTTTAACCCCGCTATGATGGGATACGTTTTTTTATTAATTGCCTTTCCATTTCATATGACACAATGGCCTCTACCTGCACCTTTAACGCAGGTTGACAGTACATGGTTGGAAACCTTTCGCACCATCTTCTTAGAAGAAAACCAATGGCTTACACTCAGGCGTCAATTTGATGGTGTGACAATGGCTACACCACTTGATACACTCAAAACCGATTTGAGTATGGGATTTACACCAGAGAACAGTATGACAAAGCCTGTATTCAATGCTATCTCAGGTGTGGGCTGGTTCACTATCAATATGGCTTACTTGATAGGTGGACTCATCATGCTTTACTTGAAGCTGATGCGCTGGCATATTCCTATTGCGATACTTACTAGTTTAACGCTCTGTGCTGGCCTAGATTATCTGATACATCCAGAAGTCACGCCTCTACCTTGGTTTCACCTATTTTCTGGAGCAACCATGTTCGGCGCCTTTTTTATCGCCACCGATCCTGTTTCAACCTGTAGTGCACCAAAGGGCAAACTGATTTTTGGTGGTCTGATAGGTCTACTGGTTTATATCATCAGAACCTACGGTGGTTATCCCGATGCTTTTGCATTTGCTATATTAATTGCTAATCTCTGCGTTCCACTACTCGATCACTTTATTCGCCCTACAACTTATGGCCATAAAAGGTAGCTCATATGCAATCAGCAAGTTTAAAAAACGGTCTGTTTTTAGCCGTGTTTGCCACACTTTGTGCTATGGCAGTCAGCTTAACCTACTTGGTCACACAAGACAAAATTGAGCTGGCGCAGCAACGTGCACTTGAAAAAACTTTGAATCAAATCATCCCTAAGGACATGTACGATAACAATCTGTATCAAAGCTGTATTAAAGTATCTCATCCTGACCTGCTCGGTCATCAAACCGAACACAAGGTATATATTGCTAAAAAAGAAGATACTGCGGTTGCTCTGGCTATCGAAACCTTATCTCACGAGGGCTACAGTGGTGATATTCACTTAGTTCTTGCTGTCGATATGCAAAGACAGATTCTAGGAGTTCGCACTTTAGAACATCAAGAAACACCAGGACTTGGCGATAAAATTGATATTCAGAAGTCAGACTGGGTTGAAAGCTTCAAAGGTCTAAGCTACATAGCCCAAGAAGATAACATGTGGGCCGTGAAGAAAGATGGCGGCGATTTTGATCAATTTACCGGTGCAACCATCACACCAAGAGCTTATGTGAAAGCTATAAAAAATACGTTAATTTATCTCAAGAATCATGAAAACGATCTCTTTGTTGATCCTGTTCCCTGTAGAGGATAAAACATGCAAGATTTAAAAAAAATAACCTTTGATGGTCTTTGGCGTAACAACCCAGGCTTAGTTCAACTTTTGGGATTATGCCCTCTTCTCGCGGTCACCAACTCTTTAGTGAATGCTATCGGCCTAGGCTTAGCTACTTTGTTTGTTTTGGTCTTTTCTAACCTTATTGTCAGCGCTCTGCGTCATTTTATTCCTCATACCATACGTATCCCTGTATTCGTCATGGTGATTGCAGCATTGGTCACGTCCGTACAGCTGCTGATGAATGCATATATGCATGAGCTTTATTTATCTTTAGGTATTTTTCTACCTTTAATCGTCACCAACTGCATTATTATAGGGCGCGCTGAGAGCTTTGCATCACGTAACAACGCATTCAAATCTGTACTCGACGGCTTTATGATGGGACTTGGATTTATGATCGTGCTCATGATATTGGGTGCATTGAGAGAGCTTGTAGGTCAAGGTACCCTCTTTATGGGTGCCGAAGCTTTGTTTGGTTCTTGGGGGGCACAACTGGGATATGAACTCATTCACTTTGAAAACGACTTTTTGATTGCCATTTTACCGCCAGGAGCTTTCTTCGCGATGGGTTTTCTTATCGCTTTAAAAAACTGGATTGATATGCAGTACCAAAGCAAGCAAAGTCAGCAACAAAATCTTGAAATACAGCGTGCAAGAGTGACAGGTTAGCTCTATATGAATAAAACCAAGCGTATCCAGATTTTAACACGCCTACGCGAAAACAACCCGCATCCTACAACTGAGCTCAATTTTAATACGCCGTTTGAGCTCCTCATTGCTGTGATCCTTTCAGCACAAGCCACAGATGTGGGCGTTAATAAAGCCACGGCAAAACTTTATCCCGTTGCCAATACACCTCAAGCTATTTACGATTTGGACGTAGAAGGACTGAAGCATTATATCAAAACCATTGGCCTCTTTAATGCTAAAGCAGAGCACATTATCAAAACATGCGCCATTTTGTGTCAAAAGCATGCATCACTACGTCTCGATGAAGGCGAAATACCTGAAAGTCGTGAGGCATTAGAAGCTTTACCAGGTGTGGGACGCAAAACAGCTAATGTTGTACTCAACACTGCTTTCGGATGGCCAACCATTGCTGTGGACACCCATATTTTCCGTGTGTGTAATCGTACTCAATTTGCTGCTGGAAAAAATGTACAGCACGTTGAAGACAAACTGTTAAAAGTCGTACCGAAAGAGTTTAAACTAGATGTGCATCACTGGTTTATTCTACATGGTCGATACACTTGTGTAGCGCGCAAGCCTAAGTGTGGAAGCTGTCTCATTGAAGACTTATGTGAATTTAAAGATAAGGTTGAGATATAAATCTCATTTCATCTTCAGCTTCATAGCCTCTAGTGCTCACATATACGTTCTACTACTTCAGACTATACGCCCTTGCTCTGTAGAACTCTTCAACTCAACCTATTGCATACGCTCAATATGAAAAAGTAGATAAATGAATGTGCATCTGTTGGAATAGACAAAAATGTTGAAAGGATTTTCAGAGGGAAAATAAGAAAATGTGTTTGGTCGGTTCGAGAGGATTTGAACCTCCGACCCCTGACACCCCATGACAGTGCGCTACCAGGCTGCGCTACGAACCGACTTAACCCCTATTATTTTACGCATCTAAAAATGTAATGCAAGCATCTATAAAACAAGCGCTTATAAATCAACCTAGAATGCAATCGTTCAGCATAAAATCATCAAAAAAAGCGCTGTCCTTCTTTAATCACTTCAATGATTTCTTTTGCAGGTAACCTTGGTTTTGTTAAAGGTTTGAAGTTCATATCGTACATAGCATACTGACCGTGCGGATCAATCACAGTAATACTATCTTCTAAATGAATGGCGAAGTCTTCTTTATCACCCATGTACAACCATGTATGAGAATTTGGCTGTAACAGCGTCTGGCTTGAACTGTAACCTTGCGTGGGTGTAGTACAAGCAAAATATTCAGTCAAGATGGTCGGCATCATACTTGTATGATGTGTCTTGTAGTGCACTGTTTTACGACCTAAGGCTTGGTCGTGTAACACCATAGGAACATGCAGTGCTGATCGAGCAAAACGCTCACGTGTACCTTTTGATGAGCTAGAAAAAACCTGGCCATACACACCTGTTAACACGACTATCGTGTCAGGATCTAAATTCGATATAAGCTTTTGTAGCTGTAAATCTAGCGCAAATAATGATTGCCTGTATTGATTAAAAAGAACTCTTTCAGCAGTATTATACTTTTGGTGATTACGTACACTAGGAATGCCTATAAAACCTTCAGGCACATCATAGAAAGCAGGGCCACTTAAGGTCACAAGGCTAAACCAGTGCTGATCTTGCTTGCTTTTCCAATCCAAAAATTGTTGTACTGTTTTTGCATCACCGTACGCCATATTTTCATTTTGCAAAGTCGCGTACAGCGTAAAACCATCAAGCATTTTTTTAGGATAAATAGATTGTTCTTTTTGCCTAAAGGCTACCATATTGTATTCGTGCTGCTGTAAAACAGATTGAAACACAGGCGGTGTGTAATCAAAGTCAATCGCATCAATATAACTACCTTGCAAACTATAGAGAAGAGAAAAAAGCCCAGCATTTCTATAGGTTCCACCACTATAGTGCGCAGAAAACTGCACTTGATCTTGTGCGTAACGTACAAAAAAAGGCATAGTTTTTTCATCAATAAAATCAGCACTCCAGCCTTCAACACCGACGACAAGTATATTTTTGAAGTTTCCTGTAGCATTGCACTGCAAGGGTTCTTGAGGATAGTGAAGCTGTTGCGCAACATGCTGCTGATTTTGTTTTATTTTTTCTTGCAAACCATGGCGGTGAATTAAAGTACGTGCTGTTGCTGGATAGCTCAAAGGGAACATTTTATCTTGCGCTAAAATCAGATGCTCCTCATTGATATCAGCCCAAATATGCATAACATGCGTTGTGATAAAACCCAAGGCGATAAAAGCCGTAATTTTTTTACCTAATCTCTTTTTTTCGATACGCTTAATACGCTTCCAAATCCAGTTTGCAACGATGAGCTCCGTAACAAAAAGTAACAACGTACTTAAAGTAAATTCAGGCCATCTTAATACATCACTTAATTTCGTCCATGCTAAGTCAAATGAAAGTGGGCTTAAATGAATACCATAGCTGCGAAAGACCTTGATATCAAACCACAAAGTTGCAATAGCAACTGTTGCAATCAAAGCACCTGCACCTCTTAAAATCTTAGAAAAAGGTAAAAAAAGACTAAGAGGAAACAAGGTAAGCAAGTAAACACAAAATGCTAAGAATATAAAATGACTGATACCATTTACCAAGAGGTAAGTCCATCCTAAGAATGTATCTGGAGATCCTAAAGCTATAACATAGCGTGTACCGCAAAGAATGGCGATGAAACCATTAAACAGCATGAACCAGTGACCCCAAGACACTAAGTCTGCTGAGCTTTCTTTTGTTTTGTAAGAAATAGGATGAAACATGATATACTCAATGTTAATATATGGTGTGAAAAGGCAGTTTATATGGTCGACTGCACCAGAATTTCATTAAACTTTTTCACCAATAAAGAACGCTGATTTTGCGTCACGTTCTGGTTAAACAAATGGGTCAAGGTATTACCTAAAGCCATTAGACTTAAGTCTGTTGTAGCTTTATGCTTTTCAAGCGTGATAAGTAAATCGTTGACCAAGGATTCGACAACATCGTCAGAATGTTTAGACAGGTAAGGCATGGATAAGTGCTCATCATCAAAAAATAAATTCAGCTCACATCTTAGCATATTTACCTATAAAAAACCACGGCATAGCTAAAATGTAAACAAGACTTCTATTCTCACAGTGCTCATTTATTTCATGTAAATACACGGCACCTCATTTTAATTTTTACCATCATTGATTCGTATTATGGAGTAATCATGCAACTTTTTATTGACTCTTTCACCGTGTTAGACTTTTCATTTCTCTGCGCGCATCGCGGCATAGTTGGAGAAAGTTGGTATGTAGATGTGACCTTATCAGGCACTTTAGATGACCAAAATATGATTTTAGACTTCGGACAAGTCAAGTCTAAAATCAAAGCAATTATCGATGAAGACGTGGATCATAGACTTCTCGTACCTATGCACACAACATATTTTAAAAAAGTAGAGCAAGACCCCAACGTCACACTTATCGCTGAAACAGCATCGGGGCTTCTTTATCTCAACTGTCCAAAGCAAGCTTATGTTTGGATCGACACACCTCATATTACACAAGAGACTGTAGCACGGTATCTAGAGGAGATACTCATAGCTCGATTACCGCATAATATAAAGCAAATTCATATTGAACTGAGATCAGAAAAACATGATCATGCCTTTTATCACTATTCGCATGGTCTAAAAAAGCATGATGGTAATTGTCAACGGATTGCACATGGACATCGTAGCCAACTCAAAATTTTTAAAAATAATCAACGCGCAGAAGATATAGAATCAAAATGGGCACAAGATTGGCAAGATATTTATCTAGGATCGATCACAGATCAAGTCTCTGTAACGAAGTTAAATATCGATCATCAAATAGCAATCAAGGACGCAACACACTATGCTTTTAGTTACAAAGCGCAACAAGGTATATTTCAAATCGCTTTACCTAAGCAAAATTGTCGACTTATTCCATACGATACAACAGTTGAATTACTCGCTCAATTTATTGCACAGCAACTCAAAACGCAATATAGTCAAGACTTGATTAAAGTTGTAGCTTATGAAGGTATAAATAAAGGAGCCATCGCTTATGCTTCGTAACCGATATTTGTGGGGTCTAAGCCTACTCATCATGTTCAGCTCACACATCGCTCAGGCGAAAGTAGAGCTCAAAGGCTCTATGCAACAAGGTGGGCTCATACATGGTGTAGCCGCACCTGGCTCGGTCGTCAAGCTCAATGGTAAAGAGCTCCTCATCACAAAAAAAGGGCAATTTATTTTTGGGTTTGGTCGAAACGCTCCCAAAAACCATCAACTGGTAGTAACACTTCCCAATGGCAAAACAGAAATTAGAAATCTCAAAGTTAAGCAACGTGATTATCGTATTCAACGTATTAAAGGTATTCCAAAACAAATCATGCAGCCTTCTGCAAGCGATATATCACGAGCTCGCCAAGATACAGCTCAAATTAAAACAGCACGCTCAAAAGTGAGTAAGCTTGAGGGCTTTTTAGAGAAATTCCAGTGGCCTGCAATAGGCCCCATTACAGGCGTATACGGCAGTCAAAGGTTTTACAACGGCAAGCCGTCTAGACCTCATTATGGTGTAGATGTTGCTAATCCTACTGGAAGCCCTGTTGTAGCACCTGCTGCAGGTAAAGTCATCCTAGCGACAGAAGATATGTTTTATTCTGGTGACACTATACTCATTGATCATGGATATGGTTTAAATTCTGCATTTTTACACATGAGTAAAATTACGGTTCAAAGAGGGCAAATGGTCAAAGCTGGAGATAAAATAGGCGAAATTGGAGCAACAGGACGGGTAACAGGACCACACCTAGACTGGCGGATGAATTGGTTTGACCAACGCATCGACCCGCAACTCCTAGTTGATCCTATGCCTCAAATCAAAAAAGAAAAAAAGAAATAAATTCAAGGTTCTAGCTTGGATAATCGAAATCGTTTTCACATGCTAAAAGTGTATTATCCAATAAGCTCGCTATCGTCATAGGACCGACACCACCTGGAACAGGGGTGATGTAAGATGCCTTATCTTTAACGGTTGCAAAATCGACATCACCCTGTAAACAACCCTCCTCGCTGCGGTTGATACCTATATCGATTACAATCGCACCTGACTTCACCCAATCTGCCTGAATAAAACAAGGCTGACCTATGCCGACAATGAGCAAGTCTGCTTGTTTAACTTTCTCTGCTAAATGCTTCGTTCTTTTATGACAAATAGTGACTGTAACGCCAGCAAGTAAAAGCTCTAACATCATAGGTCTCCCGACAATGTTCGATGCTCCCACAACCACAGCATCCATTCCCGTGATGTTCACATTGATAGATTCAAGTAAAGTCATCACACCTTTAGGTGTACAAGAACGCAGTGCTGGACGTTTTTGTAGTAAACGTCCTACATTGTAAGGATGAAAGCCATCTACATCTTTGTGCGGAGCAATGGCTTCTATAATATGAGCTGTATGAATGTGATCTGGCAAGGGTAACTGTACGAGAATACCATCAATTGTATGATCTTGATTTAACTGTTCTATCAACTGAAGTAATTGTTTCTCTGTTGTCTGGGATTCTAAATCAAATGATTGAGACAACATTCCCACTTCATGGCAAGCTTTGCGCTTATTCTTAACATATACAGTCGAAGCCGGATCAGAGCCAACTTGAATCACCGCTAAGCCTGGCACTCTCAAACCTTGAGACTGTCTTTGTTTTACTCTTTGCGAGATAGTCTGCTTTATGTTTTGCGCAACTAATTTACCTTTGATAATCTGTGCCATTAATTCTAACCACAATAAGAAAATAGTGTCATTATACTTTGAATAAGTCGAAAAAGCATAGGCTTGAACTGAAGAAAAACAAAAGGAGCTTTCATATATCTACATAAAACATGAAAGCTTTGCTTATGAAAGATGCAACAACACATCACAAAGCACGGATGCTACCCATGCTTAGTTGTGGTTACATTTACCATTTTTGCTATGACCATAGAGATACAAGCTATGATGACTCAAAGTGATATCATGCTGCTTTGCAATCGCTTCTTGACGTTCTTCTATAAGTTCATCATGAAATTCAATAACATGTCCACAATCGAGACAAACTAAATGGTCATGATGATCTTTAGATGCAAGTTCAAAAACAGACTTACCACTATCGAAGTGATGTCTTGTTAAAATACCTGCATCTTCAAACTGATTGAGTACACGATATACAGTCGCTAAGCCAATTTCTTCCCCATTTTCTAAAAGAACTTTAAAGAGCTCTTCAGCGCTTATATGTTGATTTTCTGGCTTTTTCAACAAATCAAGCACCTTAATTCTTGGAGATGTTACTTTAAGTCCCGCTCTACGCAGCTCTTCGTTTTTTTCGCTCATGAAATACTCTCACTCATCTCTAATAGTTTTAAAGTCTTCTCGATATAATTGACTGAGTTTAGTCATACAGGATAGAAGCGACTTTGTTAGAAGGTAATGTAACATAAAATAGAAAAGATTCTCAAATAGATTTACAACTATATCAAGCTCTAATAAGTAGCAGGAAGTGCTTTATTTCAAGATTTAAAATAATAAATTCACCAAAATAATCACAAAGGTGGATTTATACTACTGCATCCCCTATCAGCATATGATAAAATAATAAAGTAACCGTTTTAGTTAAAGCATACATTTAATCGAAATATGCCTCTAAACAAAAGGACTGCTCATGCAGATACCTTATTTATAGGGACAAGCTCTACTTCAATTTTATTCGTAACTGACCTGCTTTTTTAGGGCTCAGTGCTGGATACCATTAAGTTGCCGAGGATGGCTAAGTCGATAAGAAATTTCTTATCATGTATTGACGATTGCTTAGGTAGTATTTAAATGAACAATAAATTAGTCTTAGTTCTTAACTGCGGCAGCTCCTCTCTCAAGTTTGCTGTAATCGACTCTCAGTCAGGTGATGACGTTATTTCAGGTTTAGCAGAATGCTTTAACCTAGAAAATGCACGTATTAAATGGAAAGTAAACGGCGAAAAAAATCAATCCGATTTAGGCGCTCACAGCGCACACGATGAAGCTATTAGTTTTATCGTTCAAAAAATCTTAACACAACACGAAAGCATTGCTAAGCAAATCGTTGCAGTTGGGCATCGCGTTGTACATGGCGGTGAGCAATTTACACAATCTGTTGTCATTGATGATAAAGTTATTCAAGGTATCGAAGATTGTGCAACGCTTGCACCATTGCATAACCCTGCGCACCTTATCGGTATTCGTGCTGCGCAAAAAGCTTACCCTAAATTACCTCAGGTTGCCGTATTTGATACAGCATTCCATCAATCTATGCCTGAGTCATCTTATCTCTACGCTCTACCTTACTCACTTTATAAAGAGCATGGTGTGCGTCGTTACGGCATGCATGGTACAAGTCACTTTTTTGTCAGCCGTGAAGTAGCCAAAACACTTAACAAGCCTATCGAAGACTTGAACATCATCAGTTGTCACTTAGGCAACGGTGCATCTGTTGCAGCGATTAAGGGCGGTCAAAGCGTTGATACTTCTATGGGTATGACACCTCTTGAAGGTTTGGTCATGGGTACACGTTGTGGTGATTTGGATCCATCTATCATTTTCCACCTTGTCGGTAAGCTTGGTTACTCTATGGATGAAGTAAATGACATGCTCAACAAGAAGTCTGGTCTGCTAGGTATCTCAGAACAAACCAGCGACTGCCGTGGTATTGAAGATGGCTACGCTGAAAAGAATGAAGGTGCTACGCGTGCAATGGAACTTTTCTGTTACCGCCTTGCTAAATATGTAGCCTCTTATGCAGTGCCTCTAAAGCGCATCGATGCGATTGTTTTCACAGGTGGTATTGGTGAAAATTCAAGCTTAATTCGTCAGAAAGTTCTAGAGCATTTAAGCATCTTTAACTATAAAGTAGATGAGCAAGCCAATACAGACGCACGCTTTGGTGGAGAAGGCATCATCACAGAAAGCGGCTCGCCTGTAGCTATGGTGATCCCAACTAATGAAGAGTGGGTCATTGCAAACGATGCTATTTCGTTGATTTAATTTAAATTAAGGTCAGTTTATCTGACCTTTTTAAGCAGTAGAGAAGAGTATGTCCAGAAATATTATGCTTGTACCTACAAGTTCAGAAGTAGGTCTTACTTCTATCAGTCTAGGTATGGTACACGCTTTAGAAAGACACGGCCTAAAAGTTCAGTTTTTCAAGCCTATAACGCAACAGCGCCTCAGTAAAAGTCAGCCAAGAGAGTACTCAAGCGAAATTATTTCTCAGGTTGCAAGCAGCCGCACGCTTGAATCTTTTGACTTTGATCGTGCTCAAACACTCATGAGTCAAAATAAACAAGATGAACTCCTTGAAGCATTACTTGCGCGCGCAAAAAAAGTTGAGCCACATACAGAGGTCATCATTATTGAAGGCTTGGTCAACACCAGTGCTCAGCCTTTTGCGGAACTACTTAACCAAAACATAGCTAATGCTTTGGATGCTGATATCATCTTTGTAGCACAGCCTGAAAATGACTCTGAAAAAGCGTTATGCCAGCGTTTAGATATTATGCAACAAACTTGGGGCGGTAAGAAAAACAATCGTATTTTAGGTTGTATCATCAATAACATTGGTGCTCCGACAGACGAAGAAGGTAAAATGCGCCCTGATTTATCGGATGTATTCGATGCTCAATCTTCACAGCAAGCAGCTCATTCTTTTGATCAAATAGAGCAGAGTTCACCTATTCCTGTATTAGGTAAAATTCCTTTCAATGTAAAAGCATTACATCCTCGTGCATCTGATTTAGCAGAACATCTTGGCGTGGAATTGATCAACGAAGGAGAACTCAATAGCCGTCGTTTACAGCATATCACTTTTTGTGCGCGTTCTCTGCCTAATCTCGCTGAGCATATTACAGCAGGCTCACTATTGGTGATCTCAGGCGATCGTGCTGATGTCTTTGTTGCAGCGAACCTTGCAGCCATGAATGGCGTCAAAATAGGTGCTTTGCTACTGACCAGTGGTCATAAGCCTGATGCAAAAATTCTTGAGCTCTGTAAGCAAGGTCTAGAAACAGGTTTACCTGTTTTTCTAACTCAAAATAATACTTGGCAAACCGCCTTGAAGATTGAAAACTTTGATCGTCAAATTCCTGTAGATGATCTCGATCGTATTCGGCTGGTTCAAGATCATATTGCATCGCATATTGATACCCAGTTTGTAGATCAACTGATACATAATGCTGAACGTAAGCATCAGCTCTCACCTCCAGCATTTCGCTATCAGCTCACAGAGCTTGCTCGTGCAGCGCAAAAGCGTATTGTTTTACCTGAGGGTGATGAGCCTCGCACTATCAAAGCAGCGTCCATATGTGCTGAGCGTGGCATAGCTACTTGCGTACTCATAGGTAACCCTGAAGAAATTCATCGTATTGCAGAGCAAGAAGGTGTAACGCTCGGTGAAGGTATTGAGATTCTTGAGCCCAAAGCAGCCTCTGCACAATATGTAGCGCCTATGGTTGAATTACGCAAACATAAGGGTTTAACAGACGTTGTTGCTCGCGAACAGCTAAAAGATACTGTGGTACTCGGTACAATGATGCTGGCACAAGGTGAAGTAGATGGTTTGGTATCGGGTGCAGTACACACTACAGCCAATACGATTCGTCCACCGCTACAGCTGATTAAAACAGCACCTGGAAGTAGCCTAGTATCTTCTGTGTTCTTTATGTTGATGCCAAATCAAGTGTATGTCTACGGTGACTGTGCGATTAACCCAGACCCGACCGCAGAACAGCTTGCTGATATTGCCATTCAGTCGGCTGACTCAGCTATTGCTTTTGGTATTGATCCTAAAGTTGCGATGATTTCTTATTCTACAGGAACGTCAGGAACAGGAAGTGATGTTGAAAAAGTACGTGCAGCCACAGAGCTAGCACAGCAGAAACGACCAGATTTAACCATCGACGGGCCTTTGCAATATGATGCAGCGATGATGCCAAACGTAGCAGCATCTAAAGCACCTAACAGCCCTGTTGCAGGCCAAGCGAATGTTTTTATCTTCCCTGACCTCAACACAGGTAATACAACCTATAAAGCTGTGCAACGCAGTGCAGATTTAATCAGTATAGGCCCGATGCTTCAAGGCATGAGAAAACCTGTGAATGATTTATCTCGAGGCGCGTTGGTCGACGATATTGTCTACACTATTGCCCTCACTGCAATCCAAGCGACGCAGTAACTTTATGTTATGTCTTATATCTTGATCTTACCGGATCAAGATATAAGCATAAGTTATTGAATTTTATTCTATTTATAAGTTATTCGACATTCATTAAAAGGTTTTCCACATTTTCTGTGGATAAACTCACATCTCAATTTATGCAAATTTGCGTATTTTGCGCTAAAATTAAAATATCCTTGTTATTCAAATGAGTCAGATATGATATCGAAGCAACATGAACGTTTATCTTACGTCGTACTCTTAATCATATGGCTCGTCATGAATCTATATGGGTGTCATAGTAAAGTGGACAAACCCCAACCGACCGCAATTGCTTTCCTCAATAAGATGTATATCAAACAAGATTTGAAAGAAGCGTATGAGCACACAGGTGGACAGCTAAAAAAACGTCTCGACTCTACACCTAACCTTCGCACTGTTCAGATGTATGTCATGGGCATTCATATGGAAAAAGTAGAAAAAATCCGTTATATGGGTGCAGATATGGACTTTTTCCAACTCAAATCTGAAAACGTAAAAATTGTCTATCAGCTCGTAGGGATTAAAAATGGTATCAAGTTCAAAGATCATATCACAATGCGTATGGATTACGATTATGAAGAGAGCAAATGGAAAGTGACCCAAATTATACCCGACAAATTCAATATGAACCGCTAGCTTTTTTCAAGCTCATCGGTACCAGACAAAATAATTGCGAATGACTTACCACTCTGAGAGTAATCAAGTGCAATTTTAATAAACATAGTTAAAGGTACTGAAAGTAACATCCCCACTGCACCAAGCATCCAGCCCCAAAAAATTAAAGATAAAAATACAACTAATGTTGACAGACCTAATCCTTTACCCATAAATCGCGGTTCAATCATACTTCCCATCGTAATATTGACACCAAAATAGAGTAAAACGGTTGCAATAAAGCCAGGTATACCAAACTGCACCAATGCTAACAGTGAAGTAGGTAGCGCGGCAAAGATAGAGCCTACATTAGGAATATAATTCAAAAGAAAAGCAAGAACGGCCCACAGCAAAGGATAATCAATACCGATAATCAACACACCAATGCCTATCAATACACCTGTTGTTAAACTGACAATAGTTTTGATGGCTACGTATCTATTAATAGCAATCAAGAAGTCGTCCATCTGCCTCATGCGCATTTTAGGATCATCCATCGCATAGTGCATTTTATGAGAAATGGTCGAGGCTTCAAACAACATAAACACAACGGTTAAAAGGATCAAAAAAAGATTGGTCATGACATTACCCAAACCCGACAGTAAATCACTGATTAAGGACATAGCTCGATTCGGATCCAAATAACTCATCAGCTGCTCGTTCGATACCTCAACACCGTGATGCTGTAGACGTAACACAACCCACTGCACATCTTTAAGCAATTGAGCGCGATACAGAGGAAACTTTTGTGAAAACTCTTGAGCAGAGCTTGCAAATAAACTACTTACCCAAATGCCCACATACATAATGCCCACCATGATGAGGATAATAGAGATCACTTTGGGTACGCGATAACGCCCTAAGAACTGAATAATAGGATTACACATGATCGCGATAAACACAGATAAAATAAAAGGTTCAACAATGGGACTAGCTGCACGAATACCAGCAAAGATAATGACCAAGCTTGCAATGAGAACAAACGAACGTAAAGCTACAAAAGAATCTACTTTAGCCATAGGAAACTCCTAATATGAGAACAACATGAAATTAATGATAACAGATTTTGTTATACTCGAAGCAAAAGGGTAAGAAAAATCAACCTATTCCCTCTTAAAGCAGCTCCTTCTATCCTCAAATTGTATAGCCTCATCCACCTATATAAATAAGATCACCCATCAACAACCTTACTCTGTTTTTTTAATTATTATTAAAAACAATAACTTAAGCTAAAAACTTTTATTCCAATTCAAATTTCAGCTTTCATGTACGAACAAAAGAGAAAAAATAAACAGATGCATTATATCCTGCTTAGCTTATAAAATAATATTAATGTGAGATTCATTGATTCCTGTGTATATTATACGTAATCAATATCTCGTTTCTTGGATAAAACCCTTCCTCATCATGGCTCTAGCACATTTATCTGTATTGTCTAGCAATGAGAGTACATACAAAAAATCCATATGGTAAAGTGTTTCATGGTGAAGAGCTCCTACCCAAGCTACCTAGTCATAATATAAGAGTTGTACTTGCAAATCATAATAAATTAAATATGAATGAGCCTAGAAAAAGTTTTGGTGTGAGTCGTCTCAGTCCCGTACAAACAGCAGACAAAGTCATCTATAACTCTCCTGAATATAATACTGAATTCTATGATAGTTTAAGCGGCTTAGTTAGTCTTGTTAGAGAGGAATATGATAAAAATGAAGCGACTCGATAATCTTTCATCGATATATTCTCTAACATGTTTGAAAATATGAGATGTTGATCCTGAAATAGAAACAGGAGGATATACCACATATGTGTATTCCTCCTGTTTTTTATCTGATTGCTAAGCCATCAACAATACAGATGACGCAAAGTCTCAACCACCAACTCACTTGAACATTACAAGATAAAAGCGAACTGATCGTTGATCAGTTCACTTTTCTATCATTGAGATTCAATCTAAGGTGCTTGTTATCTATTATACATGCGAGAAAGTCATCTCTACCTTCTTGTTCTGAGAAAATAGATTTGTCCAATCAGTAGACGTTGCATCGTCAGGGAAAGCGCTCGACATACTATGAATTAACGCATCTAAATCCATTGATGTGTCTTGCGTCTTCAGAGTAATATGTTGATGCTCTTCACCTTTAAAGTAATCCTGAAGTGTCACTCTCTGAACGGTGTCATCTTGACCATGAGCCATCATGTATAATGAGTTATTTTCCTTCTTTAAATTGATCTTTGAAGCTTTTACATGCATCCAATCTAAAGTATCTTGACTTTTTGCACGGTCATAGTTCGTAATCGTTGTGCTACTAGCCTGTGAGCCAATGCAGTATGTATCCGATCCCCGTCCTCCTTCAACATGAGTTTTAACGGTTCCTGCAATGAACGTATCATCATTCAATCCAAGTTTCACTTGGATGATATCCTTGTCTTCATGCTTTAAATAATCTGCTAATTGATAGGTATTATTTTCATTTCTATAGAATTTTTTATTGAAATCTACAGTGAACTTTGAGTATTCCTGTTTAGAAATTTTTTCATTTATGATAACTGTTTTCTTATTCTCAGATACAGATATAGAATCTTGGCTGACTGAAAGATCAAGACTCTCAAGCAGCAAATGACGATCGTCAATTTTCATCAAAGCCGATCCAGAGTATTTGTCTGCATCATTGTGCACTGATACAAGAAGTTGATCATCTTTGAATAGACTAGGGTGTTCTACATAAATATTCTTATTTCTATATGTAAAATGGACTCCATTATCTCGATCTAGCGCTAAGTCTTGAAATCCGTCCGTGAATGAAAGTGTGTCACGCTCTATTTTCGATATACCATCTCTTTTAGAGGGATATTCTAGTATCAGTGTAACTTCACTAGTTTGCTCGGCATCATGCATAACATAAGTGTCCTCACCTTCTCCACCTCGAAGCTTGTCTTTGCCACTTATAGCAACAAGTATATCATCTCCAGCTTCTCCCATTAACATATCTGAGCCTCCCATACCAACCAGTACATTGTTAGCATCATCACCCGTGATGGTATCATTATGCTCAGTTCCCCAAATATTCTTGACTTGTTCACTTGCTATACCAATAGCAACTGATTTATCGCTGTTTGCATCGATTTTAAAGGTAATTTCACGCTTCTTGAGAGAAGCAACCGCTCCTTGCTCTGCATTCCGAGAAAGCACGAGATCCGATATAGCATAACTATCAGCGGTTTTGCTTATCAGGTAACGATTTCCCGTATAATCTAAGATATTGATATTTGCTTGGCCTTGTCGATTAAAATCAGCATCAATATGAGCAATACTACTTTTTTGACTCGTTTTTCTAAACTTTTTATAAATCTCTTTATGAAAATCATGGAGATGATTATTAAAGCGAGACAGATTATGCTCCGACTTAGTCTCATTTCTAGACTTTATAGTCTGTGCCAAGCTTAAGCGTTTCAATATTTTTTTTACTTGATCGGAAGTCAGGTCTTTTTTTCCTTCCTTTAACCAAGAGCTAAACTTTTGAAATTCATCTTCAATCAACGCCCGCTTCTCTTGAGCACGTTTCTTAGATTTAGCTATATCGTATAGAGCATTTATTAAACGCTTGCACTCAATCCAAGATGTATCGACTTCAAGAGCCATTTTATCCACTCCCTGTTGGTCTTGAGATTGAATTTTTCGCAGGCTCAATGTTTTGATATCTGTTAGGATACTGTCTTGTTCTTTCAATAGATCGGACTGACCTGATTTTTGATCTTTTACGCTATTTTTAATCTTATCGCAATCTACTCTATTCTGTAGATCAGCTGCGTTTAGAACATACAGATCTGCGCCTTGGCCACCTATTAAATGATCAGAACCTTCACCACCAATCAGTATATCATCTCCTCTAAATCCCCATAAAGTATCATTCCCTTCAAAACCATAGAGCACATTCTCATCATGGCTGCCGACAATTTCATCTTTATAAGATGAACCTGTGGCATGCTCAATATTACGAATCTCAACTTTGTCGATATGTTTTGTCTTCGCAAAACCTTGGGCAAGGTTAACAAAAACACCATACTCGTCTTTTTGATCCTGATTACGATAGTTTCTAAAACTGAGGGAATCTATACCTAAACCGCCATCAAGCAAAGCATCTTTAACCTGCTCACCCTCATACTTAACACTGGCTTTTTCCCAAGAGATCACTTCAAAAACATCAGCTTTATTACCTCCTGTAAAGTGTTTATGACCCCAGCCATCGATTATAAATATATTGCTTCGGTCTAAATCGCCTTGTGCGCGATCATAGCCGTCGCCCAGCACAATTAAATTAGCTCCATCTTCATAAGTCGTTTTAGCACTCAGCACACGAGCTTCTTCTATATCATATTTTTCAGCCCGCTTTTCAGTATATTTTTTATGTAAATCATGACTTCTATCAATATTTTTATCTAGATGTGCTTCAAAGCTTTTCTTGTTTCCTTTGTCTAAATTATAATAATCATTGCAAGGTTGACGCTTAATGTGATTACCTTCTTTGATCATATCTAAGTCACTTACAATCAATCTATCTACTTTCATATGTGAAAACTTAGCTATTTTCTGCTTCATTTCACCAAAGTATTCTGTACGTTCTTGTATTTTTTTAGGTACACCAAAACCGAAGAAGGAAGAGATACCTGCATACCACACATCAATACCTTCTAATCCTTGTTCTCGGAGTTTCTCGGTCTCACGCACAGAAGTATAAATGCCCTGCGCCACACCAAGTGCTAAACCTATCGCTACACCAACAGGGCCTGCGGCAGGAGTCATGATCGTTAATACACCTGTTGCCAAAGCTACAAGTCCTCCCACAGTCGCCAGAGAGCCCGCAACAAGATGATCGACCTTGTCATCTCCTTTTGTTTTACTCGCCAAATAGAACTCACGGCCAGCGAATCCAGCTTGAAGGATACCACCTCCTAGACTAAAAACAGCACTTCCCGTCGAAGCTGCTTTCGCCCAATTGCTGTGGAACATTTGTGTTTTCTTATGATGCGCGATGATATCTAGAGCCATATCTCCAATTTCAACAGAAACAGCCGTTCCCTGCAAGACGGCTTCTGGTGTTTCGCCTTGTTTACGGAGCTGATCCACAATATAGAATGAACCAGGTATAGTTGCAGCGCCATAAGCCATATTAGTACGGCTTAATGTAGCACCTACCTTTGCAATTTTACCCTTTTGAAAGTCTGCGGGGTTGGCTATTTCGTTATAAACTTTTCTAGATTGATCCGCTCTATCTAGTTTTAGATATAACTCCTTGACTAAGTCCTGATCACCCAAACCACTTAGCCATTTGAGAGACTTAAGTTTTGCAATCTGCTTCATTTTTTGACGCGCTTTATCTTCACCGAGAGAACGTAAATAGTGATTTGTTTTTTCGGCATTCCAGACATATTCATTTGAATCAAGTTGTCCTTTGAGTTTTTTTAATTCCTCAACAGACAAGCTTGTTAAGACGTCACTATTTTTTCGAGATAATCCCAGCTCAAACAACTCAACACGACTAAAATGTACATCATCTACCTGAATCGAACCATGCTTTTTATCGGCTCTTTGTAGCTTATGCATCGAGACATAAACTTTCGAAGAAAGCTTCTTCAATATTCCCTTTTGCTTTGGAGCAAACGTCACAAGATCTAACTCGATACCTGATTGAGGTATTTTTTTGTTTTTCAAAAAAACTTGAAGACTTGTGTAACCTTCTCGAGTTTCAGTTGTTGCGAGGTTCGCGTCATAAATAGTGAATCGTTTCCCTTCTTGCACGATAGCTAAGGTTTGATCACCAAAGTGAATATGGTAGCCTTGAGCTTGTACTAAAGTTTTACTTTTTTGATTTTTAATGTAAGAGAGAAAGCTTTTTTGATCTTTCACCTCTCTCACTCTTTCTTCATCCGAGATGATTTGTTCTATATGCTGTTTGAAATTTTGGATTTTCTTTGTATCAGGATGTTCATATTTAGGATGTACCCGAATGCTTGATAAGTGACGTTGATTTCTTACAAATTGGTTATCTCCTCCGCTATAAATTTCGGTTCCGATAAACGCCATTTCTAAATCATGCGTACTGAGAGATAATCTCGTTTTCTCTTGCTTTTCATTTTGAATAGCTAAATCCATCAATGCCCTATGCTCAAGCTGCTCTTTACCTTTGTTCATGATGGGATGAAGCACTTCAGAACGAATTTGTTTTTGACCTAAACCGTCCAAAGCTTGCCAAAAAATGCTTCTGTGATCCTTACCTATTGCGTTCAACTTCTTGTCTGTAGTTAAAAAGAGATTAGTCAAAGGTAAGTTCTTCGGCTTTTTGTGATCGGTCAACCTTGTACTTTCATCTTGCAAAGCTTCTAATAAGGCTTCTTTTTTCAAAAGATAAATGGTTGATGATTTGGAGCCTCGTTTCAATTTAAACATTAAAGGAATTTTGCCATCTCGCTTTAAGGTACGATTGATAGCCTTCTCAGCCAGACGAAATGTGTTTTCTGCGGGTCCCAAAAGATTGGGTAACTTTATATCCGTCTTTTTTTTCACAATATCTATGGTGTTAAGATACTTCGAAATATCTATATCATAATCTTTTTTATAAGTGTTTTTCTGGCTCAGAAAATTTTTAACGATGCGACGCTCAATATCTGGGTAAAACCCTAAAGTTTCTGCATGCGAAAGCATCCGCTCTATCATGTCTCCTGTAGAAAGAGTACGTGAAGCATCATATTGATAAGAGTTAACTTCTCCCTTTTTTAAGGCTGCTAAATGCTCACAGACATGGAGGTCAAAGCGTAATTCATCTTTATAAGATTTTGATTTAAGGAGTTCAAGAGCAGCCTGCATGCTTGAATCATTCGTATCGATATGGCTTAAAGCCTCGCGATATAGATTGTGATAGTCACCATTTTCTACACTTAAGCTTTTCTCAACCTTACGAACCAATTTTTGCAAAGATAAATTTGGGTGTTCTCGGGCTTGCTTATACAATTTTTGCCAAACACGTACAGGAGCTCTTTGTTGAGCCAATTCGTAAAATTTTTGCAAACGAAATAAGATAACATCCTCAATCGATTCATCAGGTCTCATTTCTCTAGCTAAAATCTCGTCTATTTCTTCAGACGAGACTTCAGAAATATCAAATTGGCGGTTCGCATATTGTGCAACGGCTTGGGTAATGCCGACTCCTGTAAGGGTTGCTCCCACACCTCCAAAGAGTACAGCATTGATGGTCAATCCATAAGGACCGCCTAAAATCATACCCAACTGACCAAGGGTTAAGGTCATATTACCGATAAGATCTTGAGCTGCACGATTACGTTGGTCTTTCGTGAACTGTTTGATGATCTGCTTTAGTTCGGTTAAAGAAGTGCTGCCTTCACCTACATCACTTTTTTGGATGACTTGAATCCAGTCATTAAGCGAACGCACTTCATGAATACCAATACCTGTTTTAGCTATACCTGCAACCACCATTTGGGATTGACCTATCAAATTCAGGTGATCGCCCACTGCGCCAATAGCATCGCTTGCACTCAAAGCATCGCTTGCATTCAAAGCATCGCTTGCACCAACATCACTGACTAAACTGGGCGACATCGATCCTGTTAGATCTTTTCCGAGCTCCAACATGGCACGCGTTTCAAATGCAAACATACCCCAATACATAGAGCCCAAACCTGACTCGGTAAAGCTCGTTGCAATATGACTTTCAATAAAACTTTTAACCGATTCACTATGGGCACCATCGAGCTCATTGACTTGACTGATAAACTCCTGATTTTCTGGGGATCTAGGATTAAAGTTTTCAAGGACTTCTAGAGTTTGGGGATCATGTTTTTCGATGATTTCAGATAAATGCAAGCGATGATTTTGCAAATCTTCAATTAAAGCATTCACATCTTTTATTATAAATTTGGCATCCGTATCCGTGATCTTTTTATTTAGTTGTTTTAATTGGCTAAAGAGCTTGGTTTGAAAAGTCACTTGATGACGTATTTTTGCAAGACGTTCATGCTTGTTTAGAGCATGTAAAGCAGGATAGGCGTTCAACTTTTTATGGAACGTGTCTAAAATTTCAGCTTGTAAATCTTTGAATCTTTCTTCAAGTTCTTGATGCTCACCAAGGCTGTCTAAGTGCTCTTCTTGTGCACCAAGCCAACCTTTGTGTACGATGCCGATAAAAGCAGGATATAAGCCAAAAGATTGAACAGTATGTAAAAGTGACCTCGGTAAGCCTGCATTTTCAAGACTGACAGCAATATCATCACCACCATCAATCACAATAGGAGGTATCCTTCCTGATGCATTTAAAGTTTTTACGTTGTAATCATTAAGCCTTCTTAGTTTTCTTATCACTCCATCAAGATTTTTAGATTTCTTTTTTTTATAACCATACTGAATGGCTTCACTAATATCACTCAAACGAGAGAAAAAGATATCATTATCAAGATTTTCTGATGAAACTTTCCATGACTTATTGGAATACCTTTTATGCTTACCAGAAACATCTATTCTTTCAATTTTAATATCGAAGTTCTCACTTAACTGATGTATAAGAGCTTGTTCTTCACTTGATAAATTACTATTTGATGTGGTCATCATACTTCTCTTTGATAAAAAATTTACATAGCTTGACACTGCACATTAATTTAAGAGATTAATGCTATGGGTTGAGTATTAAGAGTTGAAAATGAAAAATTGCTGTTTTGCTAATCTATGAAATACACGTATAGAATATTTCATAGTATGTCCACGTTTGATCGAAAAAGATCTGCTGGACGAAGAGGCTATCCTTACTTTTTGACAAAACAAAAAGCTTTAATTCGGCAATAATATTACCAAATAAGCTAACTGAATACAAATGATATTTAATCTCATTTGTGCTGGCTTTGGTATTCTTTATCTATCTTTTTTTAAAATCAAATATATAGGAACTTTTTTTGGTAAAAAATAAGGCGAAGATAAAATCTTCGCTCTTTGTTTTTTAAGATGCTGCTTCGATTTAATTTGTATTTGTATTATAGTGGTAGATCACTCCAGTTGTGACCTTGTTGGTCGTACCACTGCCACTCTGATATTTATGGATATCATTTGGAGCGCCAATAAATACATTGTCATCTTTTGAAATGGAAGGCACCTGAAACTTTATACCTGCTAAATCGTTCATACAGTCATTTTGTTCAGATACAGTCGGGAGCTTTTCACAGCGAGATGCGGGAGATAAAATTTTAACAAATTTCCATCCTCCTTCTTCGATCCTTTGATACACATAAACAAGACCCGATGATATATATGTACCATTTACATTAATTTTGGCATCTCTTGCACCTACGAGCATACGCGTTTCATTCATGACGGTATAACTAAACTTTGATTCTTCTAGCTCTTTTTTACAATCCGCATCATTCAAGCCTCTTGGAGAACAGCTCGCGGCTGGATCAATCGTTTGGAAGTATTCCCATTTTCTAGAAGAAGTGTTATACCTAAACTCATAATTAAGACCTGTTTCTACTTCTAAAATAGGACTCATCGCTCCTGCAACGCCTACATTCATCATGCGTCCATCTGCGGATAAAGCAGGGTTACCAAATCTAATATCTTTAAGGTTCGTAATACAATCCGTTTTTTCTGTCTCATCGGTGAATTGTTCACAAATCTCGATCGGATTTAATGTACTGTGGTATTTATATAAACCATTAACATCCAATTCAAAGACGACAATTAAACCCGTTTCTACTGGATTATTACTTGAATCTAAAACCTCAGGGTTAAATGCTTCATACGCACCCACTGCAACCATATTTTCTATAATTGAAGCACGACTAAATTTAGAACTCCGGAAAGATTCTATGCAAGCTTGTTTCTTTGCATCAGCTAACCCTTCACAGCTGACTTCAGGAGATAACCTTTGCGTCACCGTCCATACCGCACCGTTTGGATCTTTTTCAAAGATATAAACAGCACCATCCCCTGTTTTGAGGTCTGTGTGACCTGAGGGATAAAGAGCAGGGTTATAAGCTATTGAACTTCCAATAGCAACTCTATTTCCAAAGACTGCTGGATAACTTAATTTACCATGGAGATTAGT
Organism: Shewanellaceae bacterium UBA2521; assembly: GCA_002341165.1. Classification (GTDB taxonomy): domain Bacteria; phylum Pseudomonadota; class Gammaproteobacteria; order Enterobacterales; family Shewanellaceae; genus UBA2521. The sequence goes on along the minus strand of DDNL01000041.1, from coordinate 64,115 downwards.
TTTAGATTCGTAATCAAAATAGCTTAAACACAAATTTTCATCGTCTGCAATATCACAGATATCACTATGCTGAATTGAGCCTATTGCGCTTAAAGTAGTATTTGAATTATTTGGATTCACTCGATAAGTAAAGACACTAGACACCTGAATTGATTTGTCTACGAGTACTCCATTACTATCTTCATAGCGAATTGTTTCACTATAATTACCTGCTCCGACATAGAGAATATCATCATAAAGCGCAGTACGAGAAAACTCAACACCAGTGAACATAGGACTACAGGTGTTATTCGTTGTAGGATCGCATGACAGGGATGAAAACAAATCATGTGAGCCTACATACTCGAGATAAGATTCTGTATCAGCTATCAATACATCATAAGCGGGTATAAAAGAATCCCCCCCTGTGCTACCGGTGCTTTGCGTACCGCTATCTGAACAACTCATAGATACAGGTATAGATATGAGAAGTAATATTTTAAATATATTCACTGCTTTCTCAGTAAGTAACATAACTCTTAGAGTTTATATCGGCTATTTTCGCACAAACTTTACCCTTTTAAGGGGTATAAAAGTATATGCCCTTGCCTTGATAGCAAGCCCCACATTCGTTTTACTCTGTGAAGATCCGCAGTACAAGAGGTACAGACTCTTATCTATAGTTGGAAAAAGGCTGTATTGATGAAACTTGCGAGCACTTTGTTTACTGTGCATAATAAGTAAAATATACATCTATTGATAAGGACGACCTATGACAGAATCGCTTGCCACTATTCACATCAAAAACTTAAGACTTCGCACTTTAATCGGTATCAATACTGAAGAACTAGAAAAAAAACAAGATATTACCCTGAATATTCATATAGGTTATGATGCTCAAAAAGCCACCTCATGCGATACGATTGAACATGCAGTGAACTATAGATCTATTACTAAAAAAGTGATTGCTTTCGTAGAAAATAACCAATTTGCTTTGCTTGAAAAACTCACCCAAGATGTTTTAAACTTAGTCTGTGATACACCACATATTTGTGGCGCAAGCGTTGAAATAGATAAACCTCATGCTTTAAGATTTGCTGATTCAGTCAGTCTTAAACTCACTTATGGCGAACCTCTCAGGTAATAGTATGCAAATCTTGATCACAGGCGGTACCGGTTTTATTGGCTCAGCGCTGATTCCTCATTTAGATCAACATAATTTAACTCTGCTCACACGTCATACTACAAAAGCCCGCAAAAAATTTGGGGCGCAGCATGAATATATTGAGGATTTAACGACTTTTAAAGATTTGAGCGACTTTGATGCCGTGATCAACCTTGCAGGTGAAAACATCGCCAGCAAATTCTGGACACAAAAGCAAAAGCAAAAAATCAAAGAAAGCCGTCATGCACTCACGCAAGAGCTTTCAGAGAGAATCAGAGCAAGTCATATTCCGCCTGGAGTTTTAATCAGCGCATCTGCTATAGGCTTTTATGGTGATGAGCATACTGCTGATGTAACAGAAGACACATCGCCTCAAAGTGGCTTTGGGCAAGATATTTGTCAACCTTGGGAAGCGTTTGCTTTAGCCTGTCAACATAAACAAACTCGCGTATGCATACCTCGAATTGGTGTGGTCTTAGGCGTACAAGGTGGTATGTTACAAAAAGTATTACCTGTGTTTAAACTGGGTCTTGGTGGGCGCCTCGGCAATGGGCAGCAAAAATTAAGTTGGATACATATTGATGATATCGTTGCCCTGATTTTATGGATGCTGAGCAATGAACAAGTAAAAGGCTGTTATAACGCTACAGCACCTCATCCTGTAACCAATGCTCACTTCACTCAGGTTCTAGGACACATCTTAAAAAGACCTGCATTTTTCCATCTTCCAGCTTGGTTACTTAAAATCATGCTAGGAGAACTTTCCGAACTGATGCTTAAAGGCGCATCGGTCATACCTCAAAAAGCTTTGAGTGAAAACTTTGTCTTTAATCACCCTAAACTTGAAGACGCTCTAAAGCATTTATTAGAAAAGTAAATACATCTAAGCATATAGCAGAACACAAAAGAGCTTGCATAAAGCAAGCTCTTTCTTTTTTCTATCCATTCGACTAAAAAATTAAATCCAGCCTGCTTTTTCTTTTAATCCTTGTCCAATGTCAGTCAGGCTTGAAACTGTTTTTACACCCGCAAATTCAAGTGCATCAAATTTTTCCTGAGCTGTGCCTTTGCCACCTGAAATGATAGCACCTGCATGCCCCATACGTTTACCTGCCGGTGCCGTCATGCCAGCAATATAAGCGACAACAGGTTTAGAAACATGTTCTCTAATATACATAGCAGCTTCTTCTTCAGCGGTGCCACCTATCTCGCCTATCATCACAATCGCTTCTGTTTGTGGATCATCTTCAAACATTTTCAAAATATCAACAAATGTGCTGCCTACAATAGGATCACCGCCAATACCAATGCAAGTTGACTGACCAAAGCCTGCATCTGTTGTTTGCTTCACAGCTTCATACGTTAACGTACCAGAACGCGATACAATACCGACTTTACCTTTTTTGTGTATTGACCCTGGCATAATACCTATTTTACTTTCACCTGAAGTAATAATGCCTGGACAATTAGGTCCTATCATACATGCATTCGACAACTTTAACTTTTCTTTGATAAGTCGCATATCTAAAGTCGGAATACCTTCTGTGATACACACTATCAGTGTTATACCAGCTCCGATAGCTTCTAAAATAGCATCTTTACAAAAAGCCGCTGGAACATAAATAGATGTAGCCGTTGCTCCCGTAACTTCAACCGCCTGCGCAACCGTATCAAATACAGGTAAACCTAAATGAGTTTGACCACCTTTACCAGGGCTCACACCCGCGACAAGCTGTGTACCATATTCAAGCGCCTGCTCCGAATGAAATGTGCCTTGACCTCCAGTAAAGCCTTGGCAAATGACTTTTGTGTCTTTATTTAATAAAATAGCCATTAATATTGTCCCTCTGCTTCAGCAATTACTTTTTCTACGGCTTCTGTTAAACTATGTGCGGCTTGAATATCCAAACTTGATTTCTCTAAAATATGACGGCCTATTTCTGCGCGATTACCCTCAAGCCTGACAACCACAGGCACCGATACACTGGCTTGTTTCATAGCACCTAAAATACCATCTGCAATCATATCGCAACGCACAATACCACCAAAAATGTTTACTAAAATAGCTGTTACGTTTTCATCTGATAAAATAATTTTAAAGGCTTCTATCACGCGTTGTTCCGTTGCACTCCCGCCTACATCAAGAAAGTTAGCAGGTGAGCCACCGTGCAATTTCACTGTATCCATGGTTGCCATCGCTAATCCTGCACCATTAACCATACAGCCGACGTTGCCATCAAGAGCAACATAATTCAAATCCCACTGTAATGCTTGCACCTCACGTATATCTTCTTGACTTGGATCGTACCATTCACGTAGTTTGGCATGACGATACAAAGCATTGCTGTCAATATTGACTTTGGCATCAAGGCAATGAAGTTTACCTCTCTTCGTAATCACCAGAGGATTGACCTCAACAAGAGCAAAATCATAGTCAACAAACATGCTTGTAAGCTGCATAAAAATATGGGTAAATTGTTTGATTTGTTCGCCATGCAAGTTCAGCTTAAAAGCTAAGTCTCTGGCCTGATAAGCTTGCGCTCCAACGAGGGGATCTATTTTTACTTTATGAATCAGTTCAGGTGTTTTTTCTGCAACAGCTTCAATATCTACACCACCTTCTGTAGAAGCCATAACAATAAGACTTTCAGAGCTTCTATCGATCACAGCTCCTAAATAAAGCTCTTTTTCTATTTCAGTTGAAGCCTCAACTAAAATCTTACCTACAGGCTGACCTGTTGCATCAGTTTGCGCCGTAACTAAGCGTTGGCCAAACCATTGTTGACAAAAATCTTTCAGTTCCTCTTTTTCTTTAATCAGCTTAACGCCACCTGCTTTGCCACGACCTCCTGCGTGAACTTGGCACTTTGCGACCCATTCTTTACTCTCTATTTTATCCGTTGCATCAATAGCTTCTTGTACACTTTTACAAGCATAGCCTTCTGAAACGGGTAAATTATAATTTGCGAATAGACGCTTCGCTTGATACTCATGAAGATTCATACTTTGAACTATCCCTATTGTTTTTTATATTTTTCGTTGGCTCACCGAAGCAAGCCAACGACATCTCCCATCAAATTTAGATCGCTAATAGCATTCTTGCTGGATCTTCAAGCATTTCTTTGATCGCAACTAAAAAGCTGACTGACTCCTTACCATCAACTATGCGGTGATCATAAGATAGAGCGAGATACATCATAGGTAATATGACGACTTCTCCATTTACAGCCATCGGTCTATCTTTGATTGCATGCATGCCTAAAATAGCACTTTGCGGTGGGTTGATAATGGGTGTTGACATCAAAGAGCCAAACACACCACCATTTGTAATCGTAAAGTTACCGCCTTTTAGCTCATCCAAACTTAAGCGACCTTCACGACCTTTATCTGCAAACTCTTGAATTCCTTGCTCTATTTGTGCAAAGCTCATTTGATCACAATTACGTAAAACAGGCGTAACAAGACCTCGAGGTGTTGAAATTGCAACACTAATATCAAAATAATTGTGATAAACAATGTCATCGCCATCTATTGAGGCATTAATTTGTGGAAAACGCTTTAAAGCTTCCGTAACAGCTTTCACATAGAAAGACATAAAGCCCAAACGCACATCATGATTCTTTTCAAACATGTCTTTATAAGATTTACGTAAATCCATGACGGGTTTCATGTTCACTTCGTTGAAAGTCGTCAACATTGCTGTTGAACTTTTCACTTCCAGCAAACGTTGAGCAATACGCTTTCTCAAACGTGTCATGGGAACACGCTTTTCACCTCGTCCCGACAGAGAAACAGCAGGTGACGCTATGTTCTGGCTTGATGTTTGACCACCACCTAAATGGGCTTCCACATCAGATTTGGTAATACGTCCACCTACGCCTGTACCTTTAATTTTGGTCACATCTAAACTATGCTCTGCAACCAAACGACGTACACTTGGGCTGAGATCTTCAGTATGTGAAGATGATGCTGGCGGTTCAGCTGGAGCAGCTGGAGCAGCTG
>DDNL01000041.1:57355-58649 GCA_002341165.1 Shewanellaceae bacterium UBA2521 | reverse complement strand
AGCAGCTGGAGCAGCTGGAGCAGCCACACTCGGTGCTGAGCTTGCAGCTGATACACCTAACTGAACTTTGGCGATTACAGCATCTGCTAAAACTGTTGCACCTTCTTGGGCAATAATCTCAACAATTTGTACATCGTCTGGAGCTGGCACTTCAAGAACAATTTTATCTGTTTCAATATCAACAAGAATTTCATCTCGTTTGACCACATCACCCGCTTTCGCACGCCACAGTGCAATCGTTGCTTCGCTTACTGATTCAGGCAAAGCTGGAACTTTAATGTCCATCATTTCACCTGATGCAGACGAAGCAGCAGCAGGTGCTGCAGGTGCTGCAGGTGCTTGTGTTTCCGTTTCCGTTACTGTTGCAGGTGCTGCGCTTGTTTGCTGCCCTACTTCAAACATCGCAACAACTTGATTAGCTTGTACCGTGTCTCCCTCTTGATGACGTATTTCAGTTAATACACCATCATCTGGAGCAGGTACTTCTAAAACAATTTTGTCCGTCTCGACATCAACTAAAATGTCATCTCGAGCAACGGGCTCACCCACTTTGAATCGCCACGCAGCGATCGTCGCATCAGCGACTGATTCAGGTAATGTGGGAACTTTTATTTCAATTATCATGCATGAGTTCCTATTTCTTAAAATTTTATTCTTTTAAGCCTAACGCTTGATCGACTAAATCCTTTTGCTGTTGTACATGCAACTCTGGATAACCTACCGCTGGAGAAGCGGATGCCGCTCGTCCTGCATAACAAAAAGATGATCCATTTGGCATTGCTTCAATAAAATGATGCTGGCTACAATACCAAGCGCCTTGGTTCTTAGGCTCTTCTTGGCACCATACATAATCTGTTACATGTTTATACAATCTAAATATTTCATCTATTTCTTGATGAGGAAATGGATAAAGTTGCTCTACACGGATTAATGCAACATGCATTATATTTTCGGCATTACGTTTGTCTAATAAGTCATAGTAAACTTTACCACTACAAAATACGACACGTTCAACTTTAGCCTTCACTATATCATCATCAATTACATTTAAGAAACGACCTCCAGCAAGCTCCTCTAAAGAAGACACGGCAAGAGCATGACGAAGCAGTGACTTAGGTGACATCACAACTAAAGGTCGACGCAAAGGACGTACGACTTGTCTACGTAACATATGATAAACCTGAGCAGGCGTAGAAGGAATACAAACCTGCATATTATAGTCTGCACACAACTGGAGATAACGCTCTAACCGAGCACTTGAATGCTCAGGCCCCTGACCTTCATATCCATGTGG
>DDNL01000041.1:526-57044 GCA_002341165.1 Shewanellaceae bacterium UBA2521 | reverse complement strand
ACCTTCATATCCATGTGGTAATAATAAAGTTAAGCCACATAAACGACCCCACTTTTGTTCTCCCGACGAAAGAAACTGATCAATAACCACCTGAGCACCATTAGCGAAGTCACCAAACTGAGCTTCCCAAATCGTTAAACCTCTTGGCTCTGCCGTAGCATAACCATATTCAAAAGCTAAAACCGATGCTTCTGAAAGGACGGAGTCATAAATTTCCACAGGACCTTGCTGAGGAGAAATATGTCGAAGAGGCATGTAAATCTCAGCTGTGTCTTGGTGGTGTACAATAGCATGGCGATGAAAAAATGTACCTCGGCCTGCATCTTGTCCCATAATACGAACTCGATAGCCTTCATCTAATAAACCAGCATAAGCTAAGTTTTCAGCAAAACCCCAGTCGACCTTTTTTTGCCCCTCTGCCATAGCTTGACGATCCGCATAGACCTTTTTCACACGGGCATTCATATTAAAGTCGGCAGGTACTGAAGAAATAGCTTGAGATAACTTTTGAATCTGTTTCATCGACAAAGTATTGTCGTAGGTATCTTGCCATTCGTGGCCAATAAAAGGTGTCCAAATAGCAGAATGATCTTTTGATTCTCTCCATTCAGATACAGTGCGATCACCGCGATCTAGCACTTCACGATATTGCTGCGTCAGTGCCGACACTTCTTCTTTTGAAAGCACTTGATCTTTGTTTAGAACATCAGCGTATAATGTTTTTGTTGTAGGATGTTTTCTGATTTTCTGATACATCAGAGGCTGGGTTGCATTAGGTTCATCTGCTTCATTGTGACCATATCTGCGATAGCACACCAGCTCAATCATCACATCACGCTTGAACTTCATACGAAAATCAACAGCTAGATTGGTGACAAAAGCAACAGCGTCTGGATCGTCACCATTGACATGGAATATAGGTGCATTCACCATTTTTGCTACATCAGTACAATACATGGTTGAGCGCACATCATCATGACGAGAAGTTGTAAAGCCAACTTGATTATTTACAACAATGCGAATACTGCCTCCCACTTTGAAACCTCGTGCCTGAGACATGTTAAAGGTTTCTTGCACAATTCCTTGACCTGCAATCGCTGAATCACCATGAATCGTGATAGGGAGAACTTGCTGGCCTGAAGAACAATCGCGACGATTTAAACGTGAGCGTACCGAACCCATTACTACAGGATTCACAATCTCTAAGTGAGATGGATTAAAAGCTAAAGCTAAATGTACGTCTCCTGAAGGCGTTGCAAAATCAGATGAATAACCCAAATGATACTTCACATCACCTGAGCCTAGTTTCTCGCTGTGCTTCCCGGCAAACTCATCAAATAATTTCCATGAATGCTTACCTAAAATATTAATCAATACATTGAGGCGACCGCGATGCGCCATACCAATAACAGCTTCTTTACAACCTTGAGATGCTGAGCGGTAAATCATTTCTCGCAACATAGGAATGAGCGAGTCGCCTCCTTCCAAAGAGAAACGTTTTGCACCTGGAAATTTAACTGCAATATATTTTTCCAAACCTTCCGCTGCATTTAAACCTTCAAATAAACGTTTTCTTGTCGCAGGGTCTTGCACCACTCGACCATGATTCGCTTCAACACGCTCTTGAATCCATTCTCGTTCTTCTGCATTATGCAAGTGCATATATTCAATGCCAATATGATGACTATAAGTTGCTTTTAAAGCATCAATAAGTTCCGAAAGCGGCATTTTGGTATTCAAATTACCAAATGTACCTACATCAAAATGCGTAGATAGATCAGATTCACTCAGATCATGTGCTTCTAAATCAAGTGAATATACGTGGGGACGCTTCCAAACCCCTAAAGGATCGAGCTTAGCTATTTGGTGCCCTTCATGACGATAAGCATCTATCATTTCGAAGACTTTTTGTTGTTTGATATCAGGAGCTACTGTTTCACCCACTGCAATACTGCTCGAAGGTTGCTGAGCTAACTGTTTAAATTCTTGTTGAATTTTTCGATGTGAAACCTCAGTACTTGCATGAGTTTTAGGTAACTCAGAAAAGACTTTTTGCCATTCTGCAGAGACCGATGATGGGTCTTCGACATAAGCCTCATACAATGCCTCTATATACTCTTGGCCACCTTCAAAATGAGATGAATTCAACCAGCTTTCCATCTTATCATCTTGCATTTTTATACCTTTAATATTTACTATGAACCACATTAAGCAAAACTAAAAAAGTCACTGCGACGATTCACGCAGTGACTTTTCTTTATTTTATATATCTTTGTAAAGCATACATAACAACAACCTCAGTCTATTAAACAGCGCGTTTAATTAACATCGATTTAATGTGCCCTATTGCTTTTGTAGGATTTAACCCTTTTGGACATACATTAATACAATTCATGATGCCATGGCATCTAAAAACACTATAAGCGTCAGCTAAATCATCTAAACGCTCTTCTGTAGCTGTATCTCTAGAGTCTGCAAGAAATCGATAAGCATGTAACAGACCACTTGGTCCAATGAACTTATCAGGATTCCACCAAAATGACGGACAAGCTGTAGAGCAGCAAGCGCATAAAATACACTCATATAATCCATCTAATTGGGCTCTGTCTTCTGGAGATTGTAAAAACTCTCTTGCAGGTTTATTGCCATCATTGAGCAAATAAGGTTTTATTTTTTCATACTGCTGATAAAATATAGACATATCAACAACTAAGTCTCTTATCACAGGCATACCTGGGAGAGGACGAATTGTAATGGTCTTACCTTTATAGTCAGAAACATGTGTAATACATGCCAAACCATTCCGCCCATTGATGTTAATGCCGTCTGAGCCACAAATGCCTTCGCGACAAGAGCGACGAAATGTAAATGTTGGATCTTGTTCTTTAATTTTAAAAAGTGCATCTAAGAGCATCAAATCTGAGCCTTCAGGAATATCTACATCAAAATCCTGCATATAAGGTTTTGTATCATGCTCTGGATGATAACGATAAATTGAAAAACGAACTGTCATAACCAATACCTCAATACGTTCTTTCTTTTGGAGGAAAAGCTTCTCGCGTTTTAGGTTCCATATTTACGTCTCTGCGACTCATATTATGCTTTATCGGATCATAGATCGAATGACATAACCATTTATCGTCATCGCGTTTAGGGTAATCTTCCCTCGAGTGTGCTCCACGGCTTTCTGTTCTATAGTTTGCTGCATAAGCTGTAGCGAGCGCAGTTGACATCAAATTATCAAGCTCTAAACACTCAATGCGCTGTGTATTAAACTCTTTAGAGCGATCATCAAGACGCGCATTTTGTAATCTTTGGTTAATTTCTTGTAGCTCATCTAGTCCAGAATGCATCGATTTTCCTTGACGAAAAACAGAGAAATTCATTTGCATACAGTGCTGTAAATCTTTAAGAATTTGTGCAGGGTCTTCACCTTCTGTGCGACTCTCCCAACGATTGTAGCGTACTAATGCTTTTTCAATATCTTCATCAGCAACTTCAACATGCTCAGGCATATCTTTTAAAGCCTTTTCAAGATGCAGTCCGTTAGCTCGTCCGAAGACTACTAAATCAAGTAAAGAGTTACCACCCAATCTGTTTGCCCCATGAACCGAGACACAAGCGATTTCACCTACAGCAAAGAGTCCAGTTACATCAACTTCTTTACCTTTGCTATTAACAGACACAACCTGACCCGATACACGTGTTGGAATACCGCCCATCATGTAATGGCAGGTAGGAATCACAGGGATAGGTTCATAAACAGGATCGACATGTGCAAAAGTTTTAGAAATTTCACAAATACCTGGTAAACGACTGTCTAAAACCTCTTTTCCAAGATGATCAAGCTTTAACTTAATGTGCGGACCTTGTGGACCATCACAGCCTCGACCCTCACGGATTTCATTCATCATGGCACGAGCAACTACATCACGCCCAGCTAGATCTTTAGCATTTGGAGCATAACGTTCCATGAATCGCTCACCATCTTTATTTAAAAGATAACCGCCTTCACCACGACAACCTTCTGTGACCAAGCAACCACAACCTGCGATACCTGTTGGATGGAACTGCCACATTTCCATATCTTGCAAACTAATACCTGCACGTGCTGCCATACCTACACCATCACCTGTATTAATATAAGCATTCGTTGTAGATTGATAGATACGACCAGCACCACCTGTAGCCAAAACAGTTGCTTTAGCTTTGAAATAGACCAACTCACCTGTTTCTATTTCAATCGCCGTAGCGCCTACAATAGCACCCTCAGCATTTTTAACTAAATCAAGAGCATACCACTCAGAAAAAATTTCCGTCTTATTTTTGATATTTTGCTGGTATAAGCAATGTAATAAAGCATGACCTGTTCTATCTGCAGCAGCTGCTGTACGCGCTGCTTGCTCACCACCAAAATCTTTAGACTGTCCACCAAATGGACGCTGATAAATTTTACCATTCTCAAAACGTGAGAAAGGCAGCCCCATATTTTCAAGTTCAATAATGGTATCAGGACCTTCTTGACACATATACTCAATGGCATCTTGATCTCCAATATAATCAGAGCCTTTGACTGTATCATACATATGCCACTGCCAATCATCTTCATGGCTATTACCTAAAGCAACCGTAATACCACCTTGCGCTGCAACCGTATGTGATCGTGTAGGAAAAACTTTTGATAGCAAAGCGCAACTTTTCCCGGATTTTGAAATTTGTAATGCAGCTCTCATACCTGCACCGCCTGCGCCAATCACAATCGCATCATATTCTCTGATGGTTATAGCCACTTATACACTCCATATAATCATATTGCCGAAAATCACATACGCTAAGAGCACTACAACACAGATCAGTTGCAGTGAGCCTCTTAAAAAAGTAGGTTTGACATAATCTGTTAAAACCTGCCATGTACCAATCCAAGCGTGAACTAATAAAGCAATTAAAGTAAGGACAGTACTTACTTTCATCAACGGGTCTTGAAACAACTCCAGCCAATCAAAATAAGTTACAACAGGTGTAGAAATAAAAAACCACATCAGATAAAGGCTGTACACACTAATAATAACAGCCGTTGCTCGCACTAACAGATAGTCATGAACGCCATTGCGTCCCACACTCGATATACTCACACCCATAACCACACTCCTACCATGATAGAAAACACAACAGATATACCTATCGTGACTTGTGCAGAAAGTGTTCCGGAACTCAGCTCTTCCCAGTATCCTGCATCCATAATCATGTGACGAATACCCGCAACCAAATGATAAATGAATGCAGTTAAAATGCCCCATAAAATGAATTTAAACAGATCATGTTTTAACATTGAGACGACCATATCAAAGCTCGCATGCGAACGTAAGCTTAGATCTAGCAGCCAAATTAAAATTCCAATCGCCACGAACATGATAATCCCAGATATACGATGCAATATCGAAGATAACCCTGCAGCAGGCAACTGAATTTGTGTTAAGTTTAAATAGACAGGTCTTTGTTTTTTCACAACAACTCTCGCTCACAAATTAAAGTTTTTCATTTAAATAATTATATAACGTCACAAAAAAATAATCATGCCTACACATGTACGCCTAAACCTTCTACACTATGAATTTTATAAGTATAGAACTTTGCTCTAAAGTAAGGTTACCACTTAGATACGACATGTAGAATAGATTCAAACGGTAAAAGTATACTCTTTAGGTTTGTCAAAAACAAATAAGGATTGTTTTAATTTGATCACAGTTTTTCGTATTCACTGCAAACACTTGTTATTAAAAGTAAAAAAAAAACTTTGACTTTTTACCAAAAAGAAACGCAAATTTAATTGAAAAGTATCATCATTAACATGTAAAGTATAAATAGACTAAGTTTCAACAATCTTTAGAAATTTTAAGTTTTGCATCTGTGCAACAAATAAGACAAGGAGAAGTAAGAATGGCTGAAACTAAAGCCACGTTAAGCTTGCCTGACAAAGGCTCGGTTGATTTTCCCATTAAGAAAGGGAGTGAAGGTTTTGATGTTATAGATATCAGTCAGCTTGGTAGCCACGGGTACTTTACATTTGATCCCGGCTTTCTTGCAACCGCTTCCTGTGAGTCAAAGATTACTTACATTGATGGCGGCCAAGGTATTTTACTGCATAGAGGTTATCCTATTGCAGATTTGGCAGAAAAATCATCTTATCTTGAAGTATGCTACTTGTTACTTCATCAAGAATTGCCAACGCAAAAACAATACGATGAATTTTTAACGGATATAAAAACACATACCCTTGTCAACGAGCAAGTCGTTAATTTCTTTAACGGTTTTAGACGCGATGCACATCCTATGGCAATCATGTGTGGTGTTGTCGGTGCACTTTCTTCATTCTACCATGACGCCATGGATGTATCACAAGAAAAAGATCGCCTACTGGCCGCACTAAGATTAATATCTAAAGTACCTACTCTTGCAGCTATGTCTTATAAGTATTCCGTAGGATTACCTTTTATTTATCCTCGTAATGACTTAAGTTACGCTGGTAACTTCCTCAACATGATGTTTGCAGTACCTGCTGAAGATTATAAAATTAATCCTGTAATTGAAAAAGCAATGGATAGAATTTTTATTCTGCATGCAGATCATGAGCAGAACGCCTCAACTTCCACTGTACGCTTAGCTGGATCTTCTGGAGCCAATCCTTTTGCATGTATTGCAGCCGGTATTGCCTCTTTATGGGGACCTGCTCATGGTGGAGCGAATGAAGCCTGTTTAACTATGCTTGAAGAGATAGGGAGTGTTGATCGCATTCCTGAGTTTATTAAACGCTCAAAAGATAAAAATGATCCTTTCCGTCTTATGGGCTTTGGTCACCGTGTTTACAAGAATTTTGATCCCCGCGCTACCGTCATGCGTGAAACCTGTCATGAGGTACTCAAAGAGCTCAAAATTAAAGACCCTCTACTTGACGTTGCGATGGAGCTAGAACAAATTGCATTGAAAGACAGTTACTTTGTTGAGAAGAAACTTTACCCCAATGTCGATTTCTACTCTGGTATCATCATGAAAGCTATTGGTATTCCGACAAGTATGTTTACCGTCATCTTTGCACTTTCACGTACGGTTGGCTGGGTAGCACACTGGAAAGAAATGTTAGAGCAACCAGGGCATAAAATTGGACGTCCTCGCCAGCTCTACACAGGCTATAGCAAACGCGATTACCAACCCATCAAAAAACGATAAATCTACCTTTTATTTAAGATCTAGGCAAAAAAAATCGCATATAAAATATGCGATTTTTTTTATGATGCATTGAGTCTTTTCAACTTATACACCACATAGAGCTACTTAAAGCTGCTCTGCGTTCTCAGCAAGATACGCTGCAACACCTTCAGTATCTGCTACCATACCTTTTTTGCCTTCTTGCCAGCCTGCTGGACAAACTTCGCCATGCTTTTGATGGAATGCTAAAGCATCAATCATGCGTAACATTTCGTCAATATTACGGCCTAAAGGTAGATCATTGATAACCTGATGACGTACTATGCCTTCTTCATCAATAAGGAAAGAACCACGAAGTGCAACACCAGCAGCTGGATGCGCAACATCATAATCTTTGACGATCGTTTGTTTTACATCAGCAACAAGCGTGTAAGATACAGCACCGATACCACCTTTAGCTACAGGTGTTTCACGCCAAGCATTATGTGAAAATGCTGAGTCAATCGATACGCCAATTACTTCTACGCCACGGTTTTTAAAATCTTCCATTCGGTTATGAAAAGCAATTAACTCTGATGGACAAACAAAAGTAAAGTTTAAAGGATAAAAGAAAATAACAGCTTTCTTTCCTTTAATAGTTCCTGCTAGATTAAAATCATCTACAATCTTTCCAGAACTTAACACAGCAGAAGCTGTAAAATCAGGTGCTTGGCGACCAACTAATACGCTCATAATTTTCTCCAATTCATCGTATTTATAATAAAACTTATTCAAGTTGAATCACATTATAATAATCAGATCATGGAATGCAAATAAATAATGCCAACAACATAATTTAAAATCACTTTTCTTATAAATAAATCGCTTTATTTCAAATCATAAGCTAGACAGCACTATAAAATTAAGCCAAGATCTGCTCTTTGTAGTTTTTCAACTTGAAAAGAGGTTATTCATGAATTCTGTTGTGATTGCTATTACGCTCATGCTGTTTCTCAGCGTGGTTCGCGTTAATATTATCATCGCGCTCACTGTTAGCTCTATTGTCGCAGGCTTACTTAGTCATCTACCTATCAATGAAACCATTGCTATTTTTAATCAAGGACTAGGTCACCATGCCAAGCTTGCTTTAGGCTATGCAACACTCGGAGCATTTGCAGTTGCTTTATCACATTCAGGGATTACCGATATGATCTCAAGTGCGATCATCAGAAACTTGGGAAGCAAACATACACCTAAAAGAAAAAATTTCGTGAAGTATATGCTTATTTTATCGATATTAATCATGTCTATTTTTTCGCAAAATCTTATTCCTATACATATAGCCTTTATTCCTATTTTGATTCCACCTCTCTTGGCTGCAATGAATATGCTCAGTATAGATAGACGCCTGATAGCTTGCGTCATCTCTTTTGGTCTAGTGACCACTTATATGATTTTACCGCTCGGCTATGGTCATATGTTTCTCAATGACATTTTATGTAAGCAACTCAACTTAAATGGTCTGGCGGTCTATTCAGCCGATGTGATTAAAGCTATGGCTTTACCTGCCACAGGAATGTTCATAGGTTTACTCATCGCTTCACTGATAAGCTATCGAAAACCGCGCGCTTACCAAATTACAGCAGATGTCATTGACCCAGCACAACATCAAGAAATTCATTTACCTCATGTCTATAGTGCACTCTTTGCCATTGGCGTAACAGTAGCAGTGCAAATTATCTATCAGGATGCCATGATCATGGCTGCTTTAGCGGGCTATATCATTCTCCATTTTTGTGGCGTGCTTAAACGGCACAACAATGAAGATATTATGACGCAAGGCTTCAATATGATGGCCATGATAGGTTTTATTATGATTACAGCATCAGGCTTTGCAGAAGTGATCAAAGCAACAGGTGAGATCGAATCTCTTGTGGCCGCTGTTCAAGATCTTATAGGAGTGGATCATAGAGGTTTCATCGCATTTTTAATGTTATTTGTTGGTTTATTGATTACGATGGGCATAGGTTCTTCTTTCTCAACCATTCCTATCATCGCATCGATTTATGTTCCTCTAGCAATGAGTTTTGGGTTTTCACCTTTAGCGACCATAGCACTCGTCGGTACAGCTGCTGCATTAGGTGATGCAGGCTCTCCTGTATCTGAAGCCACTATGGGCGTGACTGCGGGTCTCAACACAGATAAACAACATGACCATATTTACGACAGCGTCATCCCAACATTTATACACTTTAATTTACCACTGATTATCTTTGGTTGGATTGCTGCAATGGTGCTTTGATATGCTTTTAAAAAAGGTTGCTTTAAAAGCAACCTTTTTGTTTTTTCGTGGGTTTCGTTACACGCTCTTTTTACGATATAGTTTCTGCTGCAGATGCCTGACTTTTCTTTTCTAATCTATCTACAATCGTGACAACAGCAGTATCGCCTACAACATTCACAGACGTGACTACCATATCAATAATACGATCAACTGCCGCAATGAGGGCAAAAGCTTCAAGAGGTAAGCCTAATTGTTGTATCAAGATACCAATCATAATTAAACCGCCACCTGGCACACCACCTGAGCCCACAGCTAATAAGAAAATATTTAATAACAAAGTCGGTAACTGATCAGCTGTAATAGAAGCACCGTAAGCATTAGCAACGAACAAAGTCGCTATCGTAATGTAAATCGAGACGCCACCCATGTTCATCGTTGCACCAAGAGGCACACCAAAACCCGAGACAGAACGGCTCACGCCTAGCTTTTCCGTTAAAGTTCGCATCGTAACAGGAATGGTTGCATTCGAGCTTGCTGTAGACAGTGCAAACAAAAACTGCTCTTGAATTGCTTTTCTAAAATCTAATGGTTTAATCTCTGTAAACAAAGACACGGCATAAGGATATAAAATAGAAAGCCAGAAAAAAAGCAACAATAAAATAAGCATGACATACAGCAAGAGGTTCCAAAAGATATCTACATCTAATGTTGCCCCAAGCTTAATCATTAATGCACATACTCCAAGAGGCGCAAAATCCATAACCAGTGTGATCATTTTCATCATAATAAGGTTACCTACTTGGAAAAAGCGTGCAGCACCAGCTGTTTGCTCACCTAGCATTTTCACGACAACACCTGTCATGATGGCCATAAAAATAATCTGCAGCATATTACCTGAAAGCAATGCCTGTACAGGATTACTCGGCACAATATCAACGATCAATTTGAAAATATCAGGTAATTGCTTCTGCGTATCTCCAGCTGAAGGAAACTTGCCTTGCAAAGCAAGCCCTGCACCTGGTTCAATCATATAAGCCACGAAAGCCGCTAGAGAAATCGCAATCACCGTGTTAATCAAATAAGCTAAAAAGGTTTTACCACCTAAGCGGCCAAAAGAAGATAAATCATTCAGCTCTAAAACGCCTGTGACAATACTAAAAAAGACAAGAGGAATCACCATAAGCATGATAGCATGAATGAACATCAGCCCTATGCCATCAGCAAGCTGAATACAGGCTTCCTGAAAAAGAGGAACACTATCTAAAGTGTATTGAATTAAACTTCCAATTAAAAGCCCTAAAAACAGACCGATAAAAATGCGCCCAGATAAAGATCGAAACATAAATCTCTCAAAAAATTAACTACAAATAAATACAACACCACAAAAACAAAATGAGTAAGGTTACTAAAAACTATGGCTTGTTTTCAGCATAATTTAAACTGTGGCACCTCTTTTTTTCTGCTCCAAAGTAAAAAACGCTTGATACAAGCGCTTCTTACTCTGTCTGATTACTTGGCTTCAGGCCTTAGTGTCGGAAACAAAATGACATCGCGAATAGTATGACTATTACTAAAAATCATGACTAATCGATCAATGCCAATACCTTGTCCCGCTGTAGGAGGTAAACCATATTCCAAAGCGCGAATATAATCTGCATCGAAAGACATCGCCTCGTCATCACCAGCATCTTTTTGCTCCACTTGCTTTTTAAAGCGCTCAGCTTGATCTTGTGCGTCATTAAGCTCAGAAAAACCATTAGCAATTTCACGCCCGCCCACAAAAAACTCAAAACGATCTGTGATTTCAGGGTTATCATCATTACGACGCGCTAAAGGTGAAACTTCAGCAGGATATTCAGTAATAAAAGTAGGCTGAATTAACTTATGCTCTGCTGTTTCTTCAAAAATTTCTGTAATAAGACGGCCTAAGCCCCAAGAAGAATCTACCTCAATTCCTAGTGAAGCGGCAATATCAGCAGCAGCTTCTCTCGATTTCAACTGCTCAGCTGTTAAGCTTGGGTTAAAGTGCAACACGCAATCTGTCATGCTAATACGCTTAAAAGGCTGACCTAAGTTAAACACTTCTTCACCGTATGGCACATCTGTCGTACCCAAAATATCCATAGAAAGTTGACGCAGCATATCTTCGGTCAAGTCCATAAGATCTTCATAAGTTGCATAAGCTTGATAAAATTCAAGCATAGTGAACTCAGGATTATGACGCGGTGATAAACCTTCGTTACGGAAGTTACGATTAATTTCGAACACGCGTTCAAAGCCACCGACCACAAGACGCTTCAAATATAGCTCAGGCGCAATACGCAAGTACATATCCATATCTAAAGCATTATGATGCGTAATAAATGGACGTGCTGAAGCACCACCTGGAATCGTTTGCATCATCGGTGTTTCCACTTCGGTAAACTGACGTGCTTCTAAGAATTGACGGATACCGCTGATAACTTTTGAGCGGATTTTGAATGTTTTTCGCGTTTCATCATTCGTGATTAAATCTAAGTAACGCTGACGATAGCGCAACTCTTGATCCGATAAACCATGAAATTTCTCTGGTAAGGGGCGCAAAGATTTGGTGAGCAGTTGAAAACTTTGAATATCAACATATAAGTCACCTTTACCCGAGCGTGCCAAAGTTCCCGTTACGCCTAAAATATCGCCTAAATCTAGGCCTTGGTAACGCGCTTTAAGTTCTTTTTGCACTTCTTTCGCAGCATAAGCTTGAATGCGCCCACTCATATCCTGTAAAACTAAAAAAGGACCACGCTTTGCCATAACACGCCCTGCAACAGAAACACACTGGTTTAACTCAACCAAGGCTTCTTTCGATTGCTCACGATAGGTTTCCTGCAAATCTTCAGCTAAATGTTCACGCTGAAAATCATTAGGGTGTGCATTGGCATCGCACTGCTCACGAATATGATCTAACTTCGCTCTACGCTCTGCAATTAATTTATTTTCATCAACTGTCACATCACTCATCACATGTATCTCTTTGCTAAGTTACAAGCCTGACTTTAAGCTCGCTTCAATAAATTTATCTAAATCACCGTCTAATACAGCTTGAGTATTACGGTTTTCTACACCTGTGCGTAAATCCTTTATACGGCTATCATCTAGTACATAAGATCGGATCTGGCTGCCCCAACCGATATCTGACTTTGCAGCTTCAGCTTCTTGTTTTTCTGCATTTTGTTTTTGCAATTCTAGTTCAAACAATTTCGCTTTTAACTGCTTCATCGCACTATCTTTATTTTTATGTTGGGAGCGATCGTTTTGACACTGTACCACAGTGTTGGTCGGCAAGTGAGTGATACGCACAGCCGATTCAGTTTTATTCACGTGCTGACCACCAGCGCCAGAAGCACGATAGACATCAATACGTAAGTCCGCAGGATTAATATCTACTTCAATCGAATCATCAATCTCAGGAAACACAAATACAGAAGCAAAAGAAGTATGACGCCTACCACCTGAGTCAAAAGGAGACTTTCTCACCAACCGATGTACACCTGTCTCTGTACGTAACCAGCCATAAGCATACTCACCCGACACTTTAATGGTTGCGCTTTTAATACCTGCAACATCTCCGTCTGATACTTCTATGAGCTCGGTCTTAAACTGATGGCTTTCGCCCCAACGCAAAAACATACGCAACAACATATTTGCCCAGTCTTGCGCTTCTGTTCCACCTGAGCCAGATTGAATATCAAGGTAACAATCACAGCTATCTTGCTCACCTGAAAACATACGTTGAAATTCAAGCTCTTCGAGTTTTTTTTCTAACTCATCTAATTCATCTTGCGCTTCTTGAAAAGTCTGTTCATCTTGCGCTTCAAGTGCTAATGCGACCAGCTCTTCTACATCTGAAAGACCTTGAGTGAGTTGATCTATCGTATCAACCACTTTTTCTAAAGCAACACGCTCTCGACCTAAAGCTTGTGCTGTTTCAGGCTGATTCCACACATCGGAAGATTCCAGTTCTCGCGTGACTTCTTCTAAACGCTCTTGCTTGGCATCGTAGTCAAAGATACCCCCGAAGCATCTCTCTACGCTTTGTTAATTCTTCTACTTTTTGATTTATAGGGTTGACTTCGAACATATACTCGCTTCACTTCAATTAAGTTCATAAAAGCACGAAACTTCTATTCTACATGAACAAGGCTATTTCACCTAATTCCAATCATAAATCGTTAGAAATAATTCGATTCATTTACATCTTGTCTGTTTGTGGTATAGCTTGCTGCGCAATCAATTGTAACTGGCGCTGCTGTCTAAATATATTGATATGTAAACGATAAGCTAAATGAACACGCGTAATATTTTGATTCGACCACAGATTCAAGTCCGCATTAAAGACCATGGCCGTCACGCGTTTGGTACGACATAAAGTCATCAGCTCTAAGCGTATATGTTTTTCCGCAACACAAGTATGTCGTAATACAAGAAACTCATCATCAAAAAGAGGCTCTTCAAAAGCTTGTCCCCAAGGACCGGCATCCATTAGAAGCTGTGCTGTCTCCAAAGTTAAGCGTGATACTGGTAAAGCACCATCTGAGCGTATTTTACCTTGGAGCAACTCATCTGACATATGCCGCGCGAGGACACTTTGAAAAGCTTGCTGAAAAGGCTCTAGATTTTTTTGCTTTAACGTCAAGCCCGCGGCCATCGCATGCCCACCAAAGCTCAAAATTAAATCGGGATAACTCTTGCTCACTTCATCTAACAGATCGCGAATATGTAAACCTGCGATAGAACGTACAGAACCTTTGAGTTCATCAGCAGAGCTTTGAGCAAAAGCAATCACGGGACGATGATACTTTTCTTTAAGTCGTGAAGCAACAATACCCATCACACCTTGATGCCAGTTGGCCTCATAAAGCACCAAACCTAAAGGTAACTTCGATGCATCCAATGTGAGTTGCTCCAAAGTCTGCTCAGCACTTTCTTGCATCGTTTGTTCAATTTGGCGACGCTCTTTATTCAAGCGATCAAGGTGATTGGCCATACGACTTGCCTGTAGAGGATCATCACACAGAAGAAGCTCCACACCTAAGCTCATATCTTCTAATCGACCCGCAGCATTAAGTCTAGGCCCGAGTGCAAAACCTAAGTCAGAGGCCACCAATTGTAAAGGTTGACGATTCGCTCTATCTAACAGAGCTGTAATACCTGCTCGGCAACGACCTTGACGCATACGATGCAACCCTGCCTGTACCAAGATACGATTGTTTTGGTCTAAAGGTACAACATCAGCGACAGTTCCTAGCGCGACCAAATCCAAGTAATCACTTAAATTAGGCAACGGGCGTGATGCAAACCAACCCTGCTCCACTAAGTAATTTTTCACAGTACACATAACATAAAAAGCAACGCCACAACCTGCGATAGCTTTACTTGCAAAAGTACAATCAGGTTGATTAGGATTCACAATCGCATCCGCTTGCGGTAAGTGATCTGCTGCTAAGTGATGATCTGTCACCACCACACGCATACCTGAAGCTTTCGCGGCTGCAACACCTGCAAAACTGGAAATACCATTATCCACAGTAATTAAAAGTTCAGCTTTTTTTTCTTTGGCAACTTCTACCAACTCTGGACTTAAACCATAACCAAAATTGAAGCGATTAGGGATTAAGTAATCCACATGCATGGCTCCCATCTCACGTAGAGCCAACATCATAATCGAAGTAGACGTCGCTCCATCTGCATCAAAATCACCTACGATTAAAATACGCAGTCTATCGACCATAGCCTCCGCGATAATTTGCGCGGCACGATCAATACCATAGAGCTGATTTGGCGGAAGAAGTTTTTTCAAGGCTAAAGGGTATGCATGTTCAACCATACCGCGCTGCGCATAAATTTGTCGAATCAATGGATCAGAAACATGAGATAAATGCGTATCATCTATCGGTTCACGGCGTATAATTTGATTTACCATATTATATTCTCTTTCTTATTCAAACTGATATTTACTCCACAACATACCCATAAAAAAAGACGAATTCAATCGTCTTTTTAAATCATTAACATCATTGAAGCACTGTTTTATTTTTTAGATAAACGGGAAACCAGTTTATCTGCAGGTACGTAACCAGGTAGCATATCACCATTTTCTAAAATGAGCGCTGGAGTACCGTTCACACCAAAAGCAAGGCCCAATTCATATTGCTGCTGGATTTCAAGATCGCAACGGCGTGACATTTTGACTGAAGCTAAAGCAATACCTCGTTTAGCTTGAGTTAAAGCTTTTTGCGTATCGGTTGCACACCATACTTGCTGCATCGTTTCAAAGGCGTTACTTTGCGAGCCGCCTCGAGGAAAAGCCAGATACCTTACTGTAATACCTTTTTGGTTATACGCATCCATTTCTTTATGTAACTTTTTACAATAACCGCAAGACGTGTCGGTGAAAACTGTAACAACATGCTTTTCTTTCTTTGCTGGAAAAACAATCATATTTTTCTCAAAATCTTTGAGCTTATCTAAACGGTGTGTACGCTGCGCTTTTTCAGTTAAGTTTTGTACTTCTGCACCAAGCTGATAGACATTACCATAGACCATATATTTTTTATCCATTGAGATATACAACAAACCTTGGTTCGTCGTGACTTGATAAAAGCCCGGCATAGGAGCCAACTCAACTTTATCAACTTTTAAGTTTAGCTTTTGTCTTAAGTAAGTCTTAATCTCTTGTTTTTGATTTCCTTTTGCACTCTGAGCAAGTAACAAATCGGATGATGTTTTAGACTGGATCTCGGCTACAGCTGACTGACTTAAACTCATATTTGCTGCAAGTAAAGTAAAACATAACATTAATTTCTTCATATCCATTTCCATTGTATTGATTGACTCAACAGTCAAGTCTATTTATTTTAGTTCTAGCCTCTAGGATGATGCGTCTCATGAAGCTGCTGTAATCTAATTTGTGCGACATGCGTATAAATTTGTGTAGTTGATAAATCAGTATGTCCAAGCAAAAGCTGCACAACACGCAAGTCAGCACCATGATTTAACAAATGCGTTGCAAAAGCATGCCTCAACGTATGTGGAGAAATTGATTTCTCAATACCCGCTCTTTTTGCGTACTTTTTAATTCTATGCCAGAAAGTTTGACGCGTCATACACTGCGACCGTGTAGAAAGAAATACAATATCAGAGGTATGATGCCCAAGCAGATTCTGCCTACTGGTTTTAAAATAAAGCTCAAGCAAGACTAAAGCTTGCTCACCCATAGGTACAATACGCTCTTTTCCTCCTTTCCCCGTTACACGTAATACAGACTGTCTTAAACTGAGCTGACTTAATTGTAAGTTAACCAGTTCACTGACACGCAAACCTGTTGCATACAATAATTCTAACATTGCTGCATCTCTGCATTCAATAATATCGCTTTGATCAGGTGCATTGAGTAAGGCTAACACTTCGTCTTCGGATAAAGTATGGGGTAAAGAGCGCGTGACTTTAGGCATAGATATCGATGCAAGTGGATCAATTGTAACATACTGATGTAAAAATAAATATCGATAGAGACGTCGCAAACAACTTAAGCACCTGGCTGTACTAGAGAGAGCACAGTTTTGTTGTTTTCTATAGCATAAGTAATCTTGCATATCAGCCTGATTCAGCGCTAACCAATGCAAACTTTGCTTACTTATATAAGAAGCAACTTGTTCCAAGTCATAACGATAAGAGACCATCGTTTGCTCACTTAAACCTTCTTGTAGCCATAATGCATCGAGAAAAGATTCAATGTAATCTGGCAACACTAATTTTGTTTTAGATTCTTGCATTTATTTGACCTGTTACAAATAAAAGTAAGGCTTCATACACATGAAGCCTTGATTCTAATACCATAATACATATCAATTGAGCATGCTCAATGATCTTGCGGTACTTTACGCTTTTGTGTAGGTAGGATATCTATTTTCAATAAAGCACACATCACAATAAAAGACGGTAAAACCCAACCTAATCCTTCTTCATTCAGCTCATAGATGAAACTTAGATCCATACCAATAGCTTTTAGTGCATCTAATAAACCATAAAAGAAAGCAATCACCAAACAGAGTTTATAAGACATTTCAGGAGCTGCAAACCGATCTCTTACAAAAGTCAGAGCAACCAAGACAACAGCTACAGGATAAGCGATATAAAGAACAGGAATGCTCACCTGAATCAGCTGCTCAAGCCCTACATTAGAAATGACAACGCATGTGATAGTCAAACCGATCACCAACTGCTTGTAAGACCAACTGGGTACGATTTTTTGAAAAAACTGAGCACAAGAGCTAAGTAAACCAACGGCTGTGGTTAAGCATGCTAAAGTTACTACGATTGCCAAAATAACCAATCCATACCCACCAAAAATATGTTGTACATAAGTCGTTAAAATCATGCCACCATTTTCTGCCGACTCAAGCATCGTACCTGTTAATCCACCTAAAACAAAGAGCGAGGTATAGACAACAATTAAGCCCAAAGCAGCAATAAAGCCTGCTGCAATAAGGTACTTAGATTGATCAGCAGGTTTAGTCACGCCTTTACTCTTCAATGTTTCAATCAGCAGCATCCCAAAGATAATAGAGCCTAGAGCATCCATGGTGTTATAGCCGTCTAAAAAGCCAGAGATAAAGGGTTGATGCGCGTATTTACCTACAGCCGCTTGAAATACAGTATGATCGAAAAAAAACAAAGAACCCGCTAAAATTAAAAGCAAGAAAATCATAGCCGGAGTGAGCACCTTACCTATAGTATCTAAAAGGCGACCCGGATATAAAGCGAACAACATCGCTAAACCAAAAAACAAGAGCGTGTAATAAAACTGCATGACATCAGAAGGTTCGCTGATAAAAGGCTTCAACCCAATTTCATAAGCAACAAGACCTGTGCGAGGTATAGCATAAGCCGGCCCTAAAACTATATAAATTACAGCCATCAGCAACAGCCCCACAAAAGGAGGTAAAAGCTCAACCATGTTACCTTTAGCTTTTGCTACAGCAACCAATGTGATCAAAGGTAAGCCTACTGCTGAAATGAGAAAGCCTAGCATAGACTGAACTAAGTTTTCGCCACTTAACACCCCAATCAAAGGTGGAAAGATAAAATTACTCGCACCTAAAAATAGCGCGAATGCCATGAAACCAAGTCCTAATGTATCAAGAACTGTCATTTTCTGTTTTTGCACAATTTACCCCGACGTGCTTTATTGAATAATTAAACATATACTCAGCAGCAAGACATGAAGAACATAATGTTCCTTTGCATATCGTTAGAGCAAAACTGTCTTGGAGGCTTCGATACTTCAAAAGATCTAGGTGTATCAAATATAAAGACATTGCTCAAGCAAAGATTTATAAAAAACATGAATCTTTCTTTTTTTGCTGAAAAAACCAACGAAAAAGCATATTAACGCACTTTTTAGCGTTATGTCCAAGAATTGGACATAATCTGTAACACATAGTCCTCATTTCAGGATATAATACTCTGTTTGTATTTTAAATGAGATTAAACCATGACTTTTGAAGAACTGATGCTAGATGATTGTTTGTTGGCTTCGCTCGCTCGCATGCAACACCACAAACCCACGACAATTCAACAACAGACCCTTCCTCAAGCCATGGAGCAAAAAGATATTCTTGCGCACTCCCCTACAGGTACAGGGAAAACAGCCGCTTTTATCTTACCTACTTTACAGTTTTTGTTAGATCATCCAAGAAGGCAAAAAGGCTTTGCCCGCGCACTTGTCTTAACACCAACGCGTGAACTTGCTGCACAAATTCATCAATATACCAGCCACCTTGCACATGGCTCACATCTCAAGATCGCACTGATTACAGGCGGGCAAGATTATCAGAAACAAAAACTATTGCTTGCAGAGAATATCGATGTACTCATTGCCACACCTGGGCGTTTAATTGAATATATTGCCAAAGATCAATTTGAACTCGATGCACTTGAAGTTTTAGTCATAGACGAAGCTGATCGTATGCTAGATATGGGCTTTAAAAATGATGTTCGTGATATTGCTAAAGCTTCTATTTCACGCAAACAAACCTTGTTATTTTCTGCAACGCTTGAAGGTAATGGTGTGCGTCAATTTGCTGAAGATGTACTGGATAACCCCGTTGTCATTGAAGCAGAACCACCGCGCAAAGAGCATGCAAAAATCCATCAGTGGATTCATCTGGCAGATGATTTTGATCATAAACTCAAGTTACTCATTCATCTTCTTAACCAACCTGAAGTCACACAAGCCATTGTCTTCGTGAAAAGCCGTGAACGTGTAGCGCAACTTGAAGGCACCTTACAACAGGCTGGTTTACCTGCTGCCTTTTTGCGTGGTGACATGGTACAAAAAGATCGTTATCGGGCACTATCTCGCTTTACCAAACAAGAAGTGAATATTCTCTTGGCAACAGATATTGCAGCTCGAGGTTTAGATATCAAAAATGTCTCTCATGTCATTAACTTTGACTTACCTCGTAAAGCCGACAGTTATGTGCATCGCATTGGTCGCACAGGGCGAGCAGGTGCAAAAGGTTGTGCGATCTCTTTGGTTGAAGCGCACGACATGCTTTCTCTCAAGAAGATTGAACGCTACACAAGCCAAAGCTTAAAGCGTCGTGTGATAGAAGGGCTCAGACCCAAAAGTAAAGAAGCGCGTGCTCCAGTGAAAAAGAAAAAAAAGAATAAAAGCAAAGACAAACCTAAAAAAAAGAGCCACCGTTAAGATATAAGGTGTGCTCTTAAAAAAAAGGTTTCTATACTTAGACTAAGGATAGTCTAAGTATAGAGACACTATGAAACTTGGCATGCAGTACCCGATTCTTCATATTGTGATCAACCGCCTATTACCTTTGCTGATTATCGTGGCGGCTTTCTTTGTGTTTTTTGCTTTAAAAGCTTCTAAACCTAAGCCTGATCAAAAACAACAAACCGAATCTTATCCCTTAGTTGAAGTCATGCAGGTTTCTCCTGAAACCGTACAATTTGAAATTTCATCTTATGGTGTAACACAACCCAAATATCAAACACAACTTGTCTCTCAAGTATCAGGTAAAATCATGCGTGTAAGCGATAAGTTTGCAGTAGGCGCAATGATCAAAAAAAATAAAGTTCTGGCACAAATTGAACCCTCTGATTACAAAACAGAATTGGCTCAAGCACGTGCGAACCTCGCTAAGGCACAAGCGCAATATCAAAGAGAAAAAGCAGAAAGTGAAGTAGCCGCAAGAGACTGGCAGCAAGTCACGAATCAAAAACCTACAGATCTAGGACTAAGAAAGCCACAACTTAAGCAGGAAAAAGCCAATGTCGATTATGCTAAAGCAGCTTTAGAGCGAGCTAAAAGAAATCTCGACCGTACTGCCATTCGTGCTCCCTTTGATGGTTTAATACGCGTTCGTAATATAGATTTAGGTCAGTACATCACTTCAGGTAAAATGGTAGGAGAACTGTATGACACCCGTATGACCGAGATTCGTTTACCTATCAGCGCACAAGATATTGCTTTTCTCCCCGACTATCAAAATGAAACTGTAGGCGTTACTCTAACAGCAAAACTTGCAGGCCAACCTGTAATTTGGGAAGGCATAATCACGCGTGATGAAGGCATTATCGATGAAACCAACCGTATGCTTTACCTTATAGCTGAGGTCAAAGACCCTTATATACGCTTAAATCAAACTGAACATCAACATCCTCTTAAGTTTGGTAGCTTTGTGAGTGCTCAAATTCAAGGAATGCAATTGTCAGGTGTATTTAAAATACCACGTTATCTTGTACGCGATGATCAAGTCATGCTCGTTAATAACAAAAAGATTTCCTATCAAAAGGTTACAGTCATACGTTCTGATAAAAAATTTGCGTATATTTCTGCAGGCTTAAAAGCAGGTGATTTAATATCTTTAACTCAGCTTGAAAACGTGCAAGAAGGCGCAGCCATACAATTTCTTAACACACCCAAATCTCCAGCCTCATCTCAGCAAGACTCCAGTTCTCAGCTAAACTTAAAGCTAATATCTGAAGAAAGCGATACATCTGATGTTTTGAAATAACACAACTATGTGCACTCCATCAAAGCATCTATAAAAACAAAATGACATAGCCTCGCAGGTTATGCCACTATTCGAGGCCTCAATGGAACAACATACAGGAATAACAGCATGGTTTGCTCGTAATGCCGTTGCCGCTAACTTACTGATGTTCATAATTATTATAGGTGGCTTATTCAGCAGTCAAACCATTAATAAAGAAGTTTTTCCTGCAATTCGCTTAAATGTTGTCAATATCATGATCCCCTATCCCAGTGCTTCACCCGAGGAGATAGAAGAATCCATTATCATCAAAGTCGAAGAGTCCATCAAAGAAATCAACGGTATTGAAGAAATTACTTCCACAGCTGAAGAAGGTATCGCAATGATACGTATAGAAGTGGATGACCAATATATACCTAAAGACATATTGGATGAAGTGAAACTTAAAGTTGACGCTATTTCTACATTTCCTGAGAGTATCGAAAAACCAAGCATTTATTTAGTTGAAAGAGAAAGCCCTGTATTGTGGTT
Source organism: Shewanellaceae bacterium UBA2521 (assembly GCA_002341165.1). GTDB lineage: Bacteria > Pseudomonadota > Gammaproteobacteria > Enterobacterales > Shewanellaceae > UBA2521. Next base: position 34,991 of record DDNL01000041.1, on the reverse strand, counting down.
ATCCATTTACGGTAACGTCGACCGAAAAGAACTCAAAGAGTTCGCCAAAACTATTCGTGACGAAATCACTTCTTTGCCTGAAGTCACTAAAGCCAAGTTGCAAGGTGCACCTGATTATGAAATTTCTATTGAGCTCTCTGAAGATAAGTTAAGAGAATATAACTTGACCTTTGAACAAGTAGCTATCGCTGTTAAACAAGGCTCAATTGATTTACCAGGCGGCACGATAAAATCTGACGAAGGTAATATCATGCTGCGCACAAAAGGCCAAGCTTACACAGGTGATGAGTTTGGTTCGATCGTTATTCTCACCCGCAATGACGGCAGCCGAGTTTTACTGCAAGACATCGCTGATATCAAAGATGATTTTGAAGAACGACTAGATTATATTTCCTTTAATCGCCAAATTGCTATGGTCATAGGTGTTACAAGTATCGAAGGACAAAATGCCCTCGAGATTTCAAAACAAGTGAATCAATATGTCAAAGAGCGTCGAGCGAGTTTACCTGCTGGTATCCAAATGGATATCTGGGGTGACCTCACCTATTATCTCGAAGGTCGCTTAAACATGATGCTCGATAATATGTACACCGGTGGTTTATTAGTTTTTCTCGTACTCGCACTTTTTCTAGAAATAAAATTAGCTTTTTGGGTGATTGTAGGTTTACCCGTTTGTTTTTTAGGTGCCCTGTTTCTTATGCCACAAGAACCTCTTGGACTTTCTATTAATGTCTTAACTTTATTCGCATTTATCTTAGTGTTAGGTGTTGTAGTCGATGATGCCATTATTATGGGAGAAAGTGCTTTTAGTGAAATAGAAAAGCATGGATTATCTTACAACAATATTATGAACGGCGTTAAAAAAGTCATTATGCCAGCAACTTTTGGTGTTTTAACAACCATTGCTGCATTTATGCCTATGGTCTTAGTTTCAGGTCCCGTTGCTATTATTTGGCGATCTATTGCTGCAGTCGTTATTTTATGCCTTATTTTCTCTTTAATTGAATCAAAGTGGATTTTACCTGCTCACTTAAATGGTATGTCGAAAAAAAAGGTTCCCATCTTCTTTCAGCCTCTTACCAACATGAAAATCCGATTTAATGAAGGTTTTAAGCATTTTATTTTTCATCATTATCGTTTATTTATCAAACGCTGCTTAATACATCGTTACACGGTTGTTTCAGTCTTTATTGCACTGTTTATTGTATCTTTAGGATTAATTGCAGGCGGCAAAGTACGGTGGGTTTTCTTTCCTGATTTACCACAAGATATCATTGAAGTTAGGCTGAAAATGGAAGATACCAGTTCAGAACAAAATACCTATCAAACCGTGAAAACCATAGAAGATGCTTTATATCGTATGGATGATCAAGTTTTTGAAGAATTTGGTGAACGTGTTTTAAAACATTCTTTTGTCGCTATTACTTCTAAAAATTCAGCCGTGATGGTTGTTGAACTGACTAAAGGAGAAGATCGCATCATTGATGGCTTTGAAGTCACTAAAAAATGGCGCGATCAAATTCCACCTATAGGCAATGTTAAAGAGTTTGATATTCGCTCCACTTCAAATGAAACCGATCCTATCTCGTTTAAAATCACCAGTAATAATTTTGAACAATTAGCTGAAGTATCTGAGCTCATCAAAAGTAAGTTGGATAAATATCAAGGTGTTTATGACATTAATGATAACTTTTCTAGTGGCAACCAAGAAATAAGGCTAGAGCTTTTACCTGAAGGACAAATTCTAGGGCTCACTCTCAGTGATCTTGCTCAACAAGTTCGATATGGCTTTTATGGCTATGAAGCACAACGCATCTTACGCAACAAAGAAGAAGTGAAAGTTATGGTGCGTTATCCTAAATCTGAAAGAGAATCCGTCGGCTACTTAGAGAGTATGAATATCTCTCTTAAAGATGGTAAGTCTGCGCCATTATCGAGTATAGCTCGACTTGAACTCGACAAAGCTTATGCGAGTATCACCCGCATTGACAATATGCGTGCTATCACCATAAATGCTGATGCTGACAAGTCTAAAGTTGAGCCCTCTAAAATTACTCAAGAAGTCTTTGACAGCATGAAACCGATTTTACAAAAACAATATCCTTCTGTAAAAATGGAGCTCTTCGGTGACAGTGAGGAAGAAGGTAAAACGCTTATCAGTCTTGCTCAAGGTGCAGTTCTAGCTTTATTTGTTATTTATGCACTTATGGCTATCCCACTTAAATCTTATGTTCAGCCTCTCATTATTATGTCTGTTATTCCTTTTGGCCTCATTGGTGCAATTGTAGGTCATTTAGTCCAAGGCTTGTCGTTGAACGTTTTAAGTATGATGGGCATTGTTGCCCTCGCAGGTGTGGTCGTTAATGATTCTCTTATTATGGTCAACTGTGTGAACAATCACTGTCGTGATGGCGCTCCTATTCGTAAAGCAGCTATGTATGCTGGATGTGATAGATTTAGAGCCATCATTCTTACATCTTTGACTACTTTTTTTGGTCTTTTACCTATTTTATTTGAAACCAGCTTGCAGGCTCAAATTGTCATTCCTATGGCGACATCACTCGCATTTGGTATTGTGTTTGCCACCTGTGTGACACTCGTTTTAGTTCCGTCCCTTTATCTGATTTTAGATGATATGAAAAACTTTTTAAGCCGCTATAAAAATAGAACGAAATCAAAGGATGTAGAAGTTTCATAAAATTATTTTCATTTTTTATGGTAGTATAATCATTTAAGAACTTTTTGTTTTTGAAAATTAAGCTATCTCAAAGGAAATAAATATGAAACACTTTATCAGCATATTAACCATCATGGCGATGCTCTCTATGGCACCTATTCAAGCTGATGCAAAACGCTTTGGTGGGCGCTCCATGGGAAAATCGTACAAAACAGCACCTGCAAAAAAACAACAAAGCTATAGAAAACAGGACGCGCAAGATACAGCACCGAAAAATAACTTTTCTTCGAAAACGAATTCAAATAACAGTAAAAGTAGTAAAAAAGGCATGCTCGGCGGCATGCTTGGCGGTTTAATGATGGGTGGTTTAATCGGCTCATTACTCAGTGGCAACGGTTTTGATGGGCTGGAGGACTTTCAGTTTATGGACATCCTGATGATCGCAGGTATTGCCTTTATACTCTTTAAACTCTTCAAAATGCTTGTAGGCACAAGATTAAAACCTCAACAACATGCAAACTATGCCAGTGCAGGTTATGCACCTACACCATCACAAGAACAAAAGTCTACCACAGCAAGACCTCAAGAGTTCGAGTCAAGAACAACACAAACCGCTTGGGCTGCAACAGACACAGCAACAGCACACACTTCAGTAGATCAGGATGTTCCCATGAACTTCCCCGCTGACTTTAATGCTCTATTTTTTAAGAACCAAGCTCGAGATCATTTCCGTCAAGTACAAAACGCATGGAATAAAAAAGATCTCTCCGCTATTCAAGAATATCTTGCACCAGCTTTGCACCAACAGATGGAACAAGATCTGTATAGCTCTGATAACACAGGTAAAACAGAAGTTATGGCTGTTGAAGCTGAAATTATTCGTGCTGATTATAATGCACATACAGCGCAAGTAAGCGTACACTTTACAGGTGAGTGCTTTGATCAAGCTTTAAGAATTTCAGAACAGATCAATGATATCTGGCATTTAGAGCGTGACTTAACCCAACCAGGTACGCCTTGGCTCATCGTGGGGATCACGGCATCTTAGCTTCATTTTCTTGTGAGTGAGCTTCGGCTCGCTCATATTCAACTTCTCCAGAGAAGTCCAAGTCAACAATACCTGAGCGGTTCATGGTGATTTTATAACGCCGATATTCCACTTCATCTTTATCTTCACTGACACAAATGACTAAATTAACTTGGTAACGCTTTTCAATAGTATTTTTAGATATTTTACCTCCTTGCTCGGTAAATATATTTCCCTGTCCACGCTCCAGATGCCTTGCAAAAGGCGACAGATCAAACATCAGTTGTTCTTGTATACCTTGATAACCTTTGCGAAAACTACCGGAGGTGGTATTGGTATCAATTCTATAATGCAAATAATCGGCATCTTGAAAGCTTTGACGATGACGTCGACGTAGCAAACGCTCGACTTTTTCAGGGATTTCACTATGACGTAAAAAAGCCAGCCATATTTTTTGATGTGCAACCACTTGCTTACTCACACCATCGATCAATTTTCTTGCAAATAAAGGCCGTCCTCGCTGTAGATAGCTCCAGATAATATGGCGCACATCATCTTTAAAAATTTCGCGAAATCCATAAATAATGGCTAACGTGCCTACCAAAGCAAAGGTTAAGCCACTGAGTAAATTAGCAGCTTCTAATACCAAGCCATACACAACCAACATTACAAGAGCTGTTGCAACGCCCTTCACAGCTTTTTGTAAAATTCCTCCAAGCTCTTGTAACTCTTCTTTAAAAACAACACCTTGCTCAATTAAACGTTTGAGCAAAATCATTTTATTAGCAATACGATTAGGATCTGACATCGTCATTGCACTGTTATAGCGCTGCACATTACGATACTCATTTTCAGCCTGACAAAATTCCAGCACCCTTTGCCTTTCTTCTGAGGTGGAAGAAGATTTAGGTGCTTTAGTGAGCATTTTAAGTAATCTCTGTTCAAGCATCCAACTAAGATAATTATCAGCTTGCTCAAAGTACACATGCCACTTTGGATCATGAGGCTGCGTATCTCTGAATCTGACTAACATATCATCTATCACTTTAAGTACTTCACTTAATTTTTGATAAAACTCTTCTGCTGTTTCAGCTTGTACCGCTTCCGCAGTTTGACGCTCAAAAGCTTCCAAGCAGTGATAAACAAATACGTTGAGATTAACACGATAACCTGAAGAGTCACGCTTCATGCGGCTAATGAAGCGACTTTGAACAAGTGGTAAATCAATCATTTGTGAAACATAAGCTCGCTTACCTACAATGTTTCCATTGAAAAATCTTTGCACGTCGAGTACGTCTGAATTGACTTGCATTTCTTTAGGCATTGAAAAATAGCAATCCAACCGACGTATTTTATGTTGTTTAATTTGGTGTATAAGGCGAATAATAAAGCGCTCATCGTGCTTTAAAATTAAAGATGAAGTATCTATAGGCTATCCTCCTTAATTCATGGCAAACTACCAAGGAAAACGCAAATCGGATTGAATCAAAACAGATTAAAATAGCGAGACATATCCTAAGGATAGCTGAATTAAGGCTAAAACTCGAATCAAACAACACAATATATACTACATCACAGGTATGAGCTGTGATGAAAAACAGCATCAATATAATATTTTTACCTGCGTAAGATAAAACATCTCTTTTTTATTTCATCCCAACAAACCTGATGTAAGAAGCAGCATAAAACCATCACACTTGTTCAGCTTATTCATAAGAAAGTTATTTTATGAATTTTTCCTTATCTTAAAAATTTAAAAAATAGATACAGCCAAACCTAAGTGTAAAAATTAGACAACAAATCAAAGAAAAAAATTTTAATTATTGTTATTTTTGTTTATTTTTTGTTTTTTTACTTACTTGCAAAACATTAAATAATTATTTTTTAAAAATTTAATGTATATTTCTTTTCCCGTACACCAAAAAGGAAAAATAATGAACAATTTTTTTCTTAAAAAAACAAAATTTTTAACAATTGCGACACTCTCTTCCACACTTGTTCTCAATGCACAATCAAGCTTTGCAGCACAAGAGAGATTTGAGGCGAGAGCTCATCAATCTGTTGCAGATGCAAATATTGCCCAACAGTTACAATCTATGTTTAATGACACCAATGATGCTTTTTATCGCATGCAAAGTATTTATCAAGGCAGTACAGCTTTCGGTGAATCAGGGTACGATCGAGTAAATTGGCTGAATAAAAATATAAATTCTTTCAATTTTGAGAAAAAAATAAGTCAGAGGATAGCAAGAGAACTGGGTTATTATGGAGGAGGATTTTTTGAAAAAATGGACCTCTTCGAATATAAAGATATGATGGCCCTTTTCGTTGAACAATTTATCGATATCAACAACAATCCAGAGGATCCTCTCTTTTATAATGGCTATATATTTAAAAATTTAGTCTCAGATAAAATCACAACAAAAGAGGTTAAATATCACTTTTCAGCCATATTATCTGAAAAAGGATTTAATCCCGATGCAGTAAATTGGCTTAGCAAGAATTTCTTTGCGAATAAAGATGCAACCTTATCGATGGACTTAGAAAGTGACTTAATTTACGGTAGCTTATCTTGGTGGCAATTATATACAGCGACAAAAATGATTCATGCAGCAGGGCTTCACCCAGAAAATTATGATGAAGAGGCACTACTTCGCTATTACCATACGGTCGTATCTGAATCGAATCCTGAAGATGATCCTACGGCTCAAAATGTGTTATCAGAATCCATGACTGTACTTGCTGATGCATACGGCGTGATTGATCTCTTCAACTATGATCCAGAAGATGAAAGCACAATACAGCGCATGACAAAATTTATAAGTCTTATTGCTAACGATCCGCAAGAATATATAGAACGCCTCAAAGTGATCAATAAGCCTATTGAAAGGCGTTATGACATGATTCGAAGAATTCGTATCCAGAATGGCTTCGATCCAGAAGAATGTCCTTACTCACATGGCAGTTTTGGTGCAAGCGCGAAACCCGCCAAGTTTTGCGATCTGACACCTGAAGAAAGCAATAGCTCAGAATATGAAGCAAACTATAACAGCATAAAAGAGAACAAAATAAATGCTACCTCTGAGATTTTATTAAATCATATACTTAAAAAACTCATATTTGACTATAAGATGAGTTATGATGAAGCCACTTCTCTTATCACATCTTCTGAATATCCTATTTATGTACCAAGATTAGGTAAACAACCTGGCTGGTATACAGCAAAAATATCACGCCATAGCACTTACTATCCATATACATCATATGATTATAAGGATACAGAGCAAAGAGGATGGGACTATGATAAAGAAGGCTTAGCACACGGTGGTATGACTATCATCATTCCTATGCATGATAGCTACTATGCATTATCCTTCACTTGGAATGAAGACATCGCTATACAGGAAATCGACTTACTGTCTGACATAGATGTCTCTAATATGACCGATTATCAGAAAAGAGAGAGAGCAGAGCTCAATTTTATCTCTTATTCTCAGTCGAATATGAATTTATTCTTTCTCAGCACAAATATGGAAAAAGCTGAAGATAGTATACCTTATGAAAAAAACTACTCTTTTAAAGACTCAAATAGGGTGCGCAACTCAGATAAAGTCAACCACCTCCATCGGCATCAAAAAGGCGGTGTAAACTACTATAGCATTAAAACAGCATTAGATAATTTGCTTCATAAACATTATGATTATCTTTACAATCATTATTACTACCATCAAACAGCTCATGAACGATATATGTATGGTCTGCTCGAAAAAGTTGTACCCTTTGTTGCTTTACATCGTTCCATCAAAGAAAAAGATGTTCCAGGTATTATTTTAAATGGTATCTTCGATGCAATGATGATTATCCCAATTGGCACACAAGCCGCTAGGTTTGCCGTATCAGGAATGCGCCAAACTTTAAGATCAGCCTCAAGAGCTGCGATCAAATCAAGCTTGAGACGCAAAATGAGTAAAGCTGTAAACCGAGTCACGAGCAAAAACCTAAAAGTTAACGCAGCAGAGGCTTTAAAGGGCTTGAATAGACCTAGCCAAGAGCTTTACAAAATGATGGTCGTTATAGGACAAGAACTTGATCCTTTTGGCATAGGTATGGTTCATTCGATAACATCATTAGCATCTAAAACTTTTCGATTGGGCAAAAAAGGATTAAAAAGGATAGCTAAAAAAATGAAGGATGAGATTAACCTGCCTATTTGCCCCAAAACGTTTTCTGGTCGTTCACGGCGTTCAATATCTAACAGTAATAGTGCATGCTTTGCTGATGTTTCTCAATATTTTGCATCTCAAAAAAAACATAAATCTACACTTGATTTAGCTTCTGATTTAGAAAAAATAGCCAACAAAAAACTTTCAAGAAAAGACTTTGAGCGCAGCGAATCCAACTGGACTTTAAGTGAACTCGCTATGGATTCTTCTCATAAGATTGATGCGGATGATCCTCAGAGTATATACAAAACTTACCGAGATCTCGATGGTCGAGATATTGATATCGTACAGCTCAAAAGCTACGCATACATGCCTTATAATGCAGGAGATGTCAAAAATGGTGTTTTCTTTCCTTCCAACCCGCATACAGGAAAAAGCTTTGGACGTGGTTTAAGACTTAATGGTGATCAAGTTCAAGATTTGAAATACTCTTTTTTACCATCTCAAGCCGTCACAGATGAGCGCTACTTTACACCTTTACACCATGGATTATTACCCGATCAGTTACCTACCGTTCGTAAATACAATAACGCAGATAACTTCTATGCTGTACAAATAAATGGTCAATACTACGGCGTCGTACCTGATTCACAACATCGTTTCAGTTCAGCTCCTGAGTATATTGGATCAAAAAGTCAGTTTTTCCTCGCCGCCAGTCCATTGCAAAAATCGGATAAATGGCTTGTAACCTACAATAGATTTGATAAAACTTGGGTGATCAAAGAAGCTTCACCAAGAGTAAGCCCTACTTTAATTACTCAAAATCATCAAGGTGGCCTGACCGCATTTGACTTTCCTCTTCCAGGAGGAACGTTCACGGATCGACACGTTGATGCTTTAACCAGCAATAACCCAGTTTATGGTCCAAGGAATAATCCTGATTTAAACAAAGCAGGTAGTGAACATTGGACACAAGCTGGCTCTGAGCAAGGTAAAGTGTGGAGTGATAGTCAATCCAGGCATACCCAAGTCACCTATCTTGAAGAAATTTCTTCTGGTTCGAGTACAACATCGACTCAAAGTTCATCGATGCATTCAACGCAAAGCTCTAACACCAATACAAGTTCATCGATGCATTCAACGCAAAGCTCTAACACCGATACAAGTTCATCGATGCATTCAACGCAAAGCTCTAACACCGATACAAGTTCATGGGCAGGCGATGATAGCTTCGGCGACAACATATATCATGGCAAGAGTCAACATCATACCCATGTCGAAGACGATTTAAATCGTACTGATTCAGATGCAGGTGGTACGTCTGTAGACAGTGAAGAAGATCTCTTTGAAAGAGGGAGTGGTGATGCCTCTAGCACAGGTCATTCTAGCGGTGATGCGTCTTCTATACGCAATCATGATGAGACCTATCACGCAATCCAGAGGCATATTCGTATCACCGATGAAGACTTACTTAAAAGATTGAAAGAAGAAGATATAGGCTTCGCATCACGCTTTAGTACAGAAAATGAGCCAGGGTATATTCACTTAAGCAGAGAAGCGCAAATTGAAGTAGATACCCACACAGCTAAAGAAGCGATTAAAAGCGCATTAACTGCCAATCATACTGAAATAGATGGTTACTTCGATTTAACCAATCGCTTTTTCCACAGTATTCCTGAAGAACATTTAGAACGAGCACAAAAGTTTCGTAGCGACATGGTCAAGTTTCGTAATGATTATGAAAAATACAAAGTCACAGCGAAGCTCAATAAGTTAAGAAAAAGACTCGTTAAGGAGAATAAGTCACCTGAAGAAATTCGAGCTAAAATGAAGTCCGCATCCAGGACGCTATACACCACATTAAATCATGAGGTGAAACTTAAAAAGTTTGATCTACTCAATAAACATCGACTCACTGGGTTAAATCTAGGCGAAGAACTGATTGATAGAGGCGCGCTAAATCGACTTGTGATCCACCATGATCTCGGGCACTCTATCGGTCATGGTTTTAATGCGTCAGGTGAACGTGTTGATAACTTAACCCATGTGACATTGGTTTTTGAATATTCAGCAGGAAATAATTTCCGTGAACTCCAAGGCAACCGACTCAGACTGATCACTGCTTATCCAAGCTTACCACCTGAGATGGATGATTTGTACTTCACACCTAATTCAAAGTAAAACCTTAGAGTTTTGCTCTAATATCGACCTAAAAAAACACCTATTTTTTAAATAGGTGTTTTTTATTTTCAAAAATTTTGTATTGAAACGCTTTCTTAAGCTAAGACATCAACGCTTCAACAGCAGGTAAGGTTTTGCCTTCCAAAAACTCAAGAAATGCACCTCCGCCTGTCGAAGTATAACTGATTTGATCCGCAACATTAAAGGTATCCATGGCTGCTAAGGTATCCCCACCACCGGCAATCGAATAAGCTTTACTTAATGCAACCGCTTGAGCGAGCCTTGCTGTGCCTTGAGAAAAAGCAGGAAATTCAAATACGCCAACAGGACCATTCCAAATAATAGTTCCCGCTTCTTTTAAAATCGTTTCAAGCTGCGCTGTGCTTTGCGTACCTAAATCTAAAATCATGTCTTGATCGGTCACAGCATCAACAGTTTTTTCCATAGCTGTCGCTTCATCTGCAAAACTTTGGGCCACCACAACATCGATAGGCAAAGGCACATAGGTCTTAGCTTGAATCGCTCTTGCTGCATCTTGTAAATCAGCTTCATATAAAGATTTCCCGACTTGATAACCTTGAGCAGCTAAAAAGGTATTAGCAATACCACCGCCTACAATCAGCGTATCAACTTGATCAGCTAAAGCATCTAATACATGCAACTTTGTCGAAACTTTAGAGCCTCCTACAAGAGCAACCACAGGTCGTTTCGGCTGTTGAAAAGCTTGAGACAATGCATGTAATTCAGATTCAAGCAAAGGACCTGCACACGCCACAGGTGCATAACGCGCCACACCATAAGTCGAAGCTTGCTTACGATGCGCTGAACCAAAAGCATCCATCACAAATACATCGCACAACTGTGCATAACGTTGCGCAAGTGCATCATCATTTTCTTTTTCACCAACATTAAAGCGCACATTCTCAAGTAGAATAACGCTCTGCGTTGTAGAAGGCACCTCATCCAGATCGCGTACAAGTTGCACTTCTCTATCAAGAGCCTTAGATAAATAATCAGCCACAGGTAAAAGCGAATATTTTTCTTGCCATTGCCCTTCTTTAGGGCGAGCTAAATGCGACATTAATATCACTTGTGCACCTTGCTCAAGAGCTTGAATCACCGTAGGCAAAGCAGCTCTTAAGCGCGCATCACTGATAATTTTATGATCATAAATAGGTACATTAAGGTCTTGACGAATCAATACTTTCTTATGACGTAAGTCGATATCTTTCATACAGTGCATCAGGTTATCCTTTTTGGGCAAACATCTGTTGTGCTGTATCGAGCATACGGTTTGCATAACCCCATTCATTATCACACCACAACAATAACTTCACTAAATGCGCATCACTGACGCAAGTTTGCGTGCCATCTACAATCACCGAACGCGGATCATGATTAAAATCAACCGAAACTAAAGGTGCATCAGTAAAACCTATAATGCTTGGTCTGTCATGCGCTGCTTGCTGCAACAGTTCATTTATACTCTGCACATCGACGGATTTTTTAAGCGTCAAGCACACATCCATTGCCGTCACATTCATGGTTGGAACACGCACAGCTATGGCTTCAAGCTTATTTTTAAGCTCGGGTAAAATACGCTCCACACCTTGTGCTAATTTGGTCTGCACAGGAATAATAGATTGACTCGCAGCACGTGTTAAACGTAAATCGGGGTGGTAACTATCGATCACTTGCTGATCATTCATAAAAGAGTGAATGGTCGTCATTGCACCGCGCTCCACTTCAAATGTACGATGCAAAAGCTCAAGGATGGGGACGCAGCAATTGGTCGTACAAGATGCATTGGACACGACTGTCTCATGTCCTGTTAAAAGCTGATGGTTCACACCATATACGATCGTGGCATCCACATCAGGCGTTGCAGGATGACTGACCAGCACTTTACGCGCACCTGCTTGCACGTGTTGCTCTATCTGTTTACGCTCTTTGAACATACCCGTGGCTTCAAAAACCAAATCTATTTCTAAATCTCGCCAAGGTAATCGATCAAGATGTGCTTCATGCAAAAGGGTTATACAATCTTGATCAATACATAGTTGACCTTGCTTTAAAGTCACAGAGCGATCAAATCGACCATGCGTTGAATCGTACTCTAATAAGTGCTTCATGGCTTCAGGCTGAGCCAAATCATTAATGGCTACAATTTTAATTTTTTCAGTACAAGATGTTTCGTAAAGCGCTCGGACAATAGAGCGTCCAATACGTCCGAATCCATTTATAGCGACGCGAATCATGAATATATTCCTAAAACAAATGAAGACCAACAAAGTTGATCTTCATTTTTACAAGATTTAAGCGGTTAAAAGTCGTTTTGCTTTCGCTACAGCTTGATCGACAGTAAAGCCAAAATGACGGAACAAATCCGCTGCAGGAGCTGATTCACCAAAGGTTTTCATACCTAAGACATCACCTTTAAGGCCAACATATTTGTACCAAAAATCTTGAATGCCTGCTTCAATCGCTAATCGAGCTGAAATATCTCGTGGTAAAACACGTTCTTGATAAGCTTGATCTTGCTGATCGAACATCTCTGTACTTGGCATAGATACCACGCGCACCTGATATCCATCTTTAAGCAACTGGCTCTGTGCTTGTATGGCTAATTCCACTTCTGAACCTGTAGCTATTAAGATCAGATCAGGTTGTTGCGCTGAGTCTTTTAAAATATACCCACCTCGTTCAATATCTTTGAGCTGCTGCGCATCACGCGCTTGCTGCACTAAACCTTGACGAGAAAAAACAAGACTGGTTGGCCCATCTTTTTTCTCAATGGCCATTTTCCAAGCGACTGCTGACTCAACCTGATCACAAGGACGCCATGTCGTCATATTTGGTGTGTAACGTAAAGAAGCTATTTGCTCAACAGGTTGATGCGTTGGACCATCTTCACCTAAACCGATAGAGTCGTGCGTATAAACAAAAATACTACGCTGCTTCATGAGTGCTGCCATGCGCACAGCGTTGCGTGCGTACTCCATGAACATGAGAAAGGTTGCACCATAAGGGATAAAACCATCATGTAAAGCAATACCGTTCATAATCGATGACATACCAAATTCACGCACACCATAATGAATGTAGTTACCCGATGCATCTTCCGCAGTTAAAGGCTTAGAGCCTGACCACATAGTTAAGTTGGAAGGCGCTAAATCAGCTGAACCTCCTAAAAACTCAGGCAAAATCTGACCAAACTGTTCTAAAGCATTTTGCGATGCTTTGCGGGTTGCGATCTGAGCAGGCTCACTTTGTAGCTGTTCAATATATTGATTGACTTCTTGCTGCCAATTTTCAGGTAAATCACCTTGCATTCTACGCTTAAATTCTGCCGCAAGCTCTGGATGAGCTAGTGCATACGCAGAAAACTGTTTGTTCCAAGCAGCTTCTTGCTCAGCACCCCGATCTTTTGCAGACCAAGCCGCATAGATATCTTCAGGTATTTCAAAAGCAGGATGTGACCAACCTAGCGCGTCGCGTGTTGCTTGAATCTCATCATCACCTAAAGGTGCGCCATGACAATCATGCGTTCCGGCTTTATTCGGTGAGCCAAAACCTATCACGGTTTTGGTACAAATTAAAGTAGGTTGTGTTGTATTGGCTTGAGCTTGTTGTATCGCTTCAGCCACAGCTTCAGAGTCATGACCGTCTACATCGGCAATCACATGCCATCCATAAGCTTGAAAACGCTGAACTGTATCATCTGTCCACCAGCCTTCAACATGACCATCGATGGAAATTCCATTATCATCCCAAAAGCCAATGAGTTTACCTAAACCTAAAGTACCGGCCAAAGAGCAAGCCTCATGTGACACACCTTCCATGAGGCAACCATCGCCCATGAATACATAGGTATAGTGATCAACGATATGATGTGCGGGTCGATTGAACTGCGCAGCCAAAGTTTTTTCAGCAATAGCCATACCTACAGCATTACTGATACCTTGACCTAAAGGCCCTGTTGTTGTCTCAACACCTGGAGCATAGCCATATTCTGGGTGACCTGGTGTAGCTGAATGCAGTTGACGGAAGTTCTTTAAATCTTCCATACTGACCGCATAGCCTGATAAATGTAATAAAGAGTAAAGCAACATGGATCCGTGACCATTAGAAAGTACAAATCGATCACGATCAATCCAATGAGGGTTAGTTGGATTATGTTTGAGTACATCGCACCATAAAACTTGGGCTATATCAGCCATGCCCATCGGGGCTCCTGGATGACCCGATTTGGCTTTTTGCACCGCATCCATGCTCAAGGCACGAACAGCGTGGGCTAAGGTTTGACGAGACGGCATAATTTCTCCTGATGTTTAAAAAAAACAATAAGCGCATTGTCCCAAAGCTCGGCGCAATGATCAATCCAATTCTTCAAAAAAGAATGACAACCTTTATTTTTTCAAAAAGCATAACTAATTCAAATTTTTAATGAGATTAAATCTAAAAAATATACTTATCACTCAAGATGTATAGACGTCTAGATGTGGACACGTCTACACTTTTTACATTATGATTAAAAAGATATGCCATTAACAATTATTAGCTTATATAAGAGAGAGTCACTATGTCGCAATTAACATTTACTTCTGAGTCTGTATCTGAAGGGCATCCTGATAAAGTTGCCGATCAGATCTCTGACGGTATTTTAGATGCCATCTTGGCACAAGATAAAATGGCACGCGTTGCTTGTGAGACAGTCGTCAAAACAGGTTTCGTACTGATTGCAGGTGAAGAAACGACATCTGCTATTATCGATATCGAAAAAGTAGTGCGTGAGACCATTGATTACATTGGTTATAATAGCTCTGAAATGGGTTTTGATGCACACTCTTGTGCTATTTTAAACTCTATCGGTCGTCAGTCTCCAGATATCAACCAAGGGGTTGATCGCGGTGATCCGAAAGAACAAGGCGCAGGTGATCAAGGTTTAATGTTCGGTTATGCAAGTAACGAAACTTCTGTGCTCATGCCAGCTCCAATCACTTACGCACATAAACTGATGCACCGCCAATCTCAAGTCAGAAAAGACGGTACATTGCCTTGGCTACGTCCTGACGCTAAAAGCCAAGTTACTTTTGTTTATGAAGATCACAAAATTATCGGTGTTGATGCCATTGTACTGTCTACGCAACACCAAGAAGGTGTTGATCAAAAAGATCTAAAAGAAGCCGTGATGGAAGAAATCATCAAGCCTACTATTCCAAGCGAATGGCTCAGCAACAAAACAAAATACTTCATCAACCCAACAGGACGCTTTGTTATCGGTGGACCTGTCGGTGACTGTGGCTTAACAGGACGTAAAATTATCGTTGATACATACGGCGGTATGGCTCGCCACGGTGGTGGTGCATTCTCAGGTAAAGATCCTTCTAAAGTCGATCGCTCAGCAGCTTATGCATGTCGTTACGCTGCAAAAAATATCGTTGCAGCAGGCTTGGCTGATCGTTGCGAAATCCAGGTCTCTTATGCTATTGGTGTTGCAGAGCCTACGTCTATCAGTGTTGAAACTTTTGGAACCCATAAAATTCCTGAAGATCAGATTGCAGCAATTGTTGCAAAACGCTTTGATTTACGTCCTTATGGCTTAATTGAGATGCTCGACTTAAACAATACCATCTATCAGCCTACAGCAGCTTATGGTCACTTTGGCCGTGATGAGTTTCCTTGGGAAAAAACAGATATGGCCGATAAGCTTCGCGGCGATGCCGGTTTATAAAGCTCATTGTGCTTCTCTTTCAAGTGCTCTTTAACAAGAGCACTTTTTTAATCTTGTTTTAATCTTGTTTTGATCTTACTTTTTAGGTCTCGCTGTTTTTACATAGAGTAAAGCAGGAAGACATAACCTCAATCATTACCAGAGTTTAATTCTTTTATCTTTCGGTAAAAATAGTTGATCTTTTTTCCTTACATCAAAAGTTTGATAGAAAGCATCTACGTGAGATAACACACCATTAACGCGATATTTCGCAGGCGCATAACGATCAAACAATAGATGTTGTTTCAAGTAAGACTCTTGCTCTTTACGACGCCACATCTGCGCATAGCTCAAGAAAAACCTTTCTTCTGCATTAAAGCCATCAATAGAGCCACCCTTATGCTCTATTTCAGCATCTTGATACGCAAGATATGAGATCGTAACAGCCATCACATCAATAGTATTTTCATCTAAAGTTGCTTGACCATTAACCTGTGTATCCGGCAAGGGAGAAAAATTATTATATTGTGCAATCAAAGGCTTTCTCATTTTATTAAATTTTTTATAGTCTTGCTTGCTCCACCATTTACGCAAATGACCTTTCTCTCTGAAGGATGCACCTTGAAAACCTAAGCTATAACTGATTTGTCGAGTAAGCAACGTCCCTATTGCACCATAGTTAGCAGCAGCTTCGACTTGTGTATGAAACAAAGGCGGCCTAAGTAAAGCCATTGGACATATCACTTCGTTTTTAGTGGGTAAATAATATAGCTCTACTTCTTGTGGCTTCATCAGCCAGTCTTCAGACTTATGTGAACGCTTGAGTAAAGCGAGCTGCTTTTTGAATTCAGCTTGATGTAGAAGCTTTATATTCTCAACCAAAGTCGTTTCATCTAACGCTAAATCAGCATTATCCTGAGACTTAGTCGGATAACCGATTTGATAAGTTAAACTTGAGATCTTTTGCTGTGCTTTTTTACGTGTCTGTGGTGTCAGCCAAGATATTTTACGCAACCTTTTAATATAAGCTTGCTTAATCTTACGCACCATTTCTTCAACCATACTTATAGCCTGCTTGTCGCCATACGCTTGAGCATAAACTTGACCTGCTGTCTCCCCCATCATTTCATTGATCATTTCAACAGCTCTTTGCCAATCTGGCTTTTCTTCTTTATGCTCTAAAACATCTATCTCATAAAATCGATAATAACGTTGAGCCACTTCTCTTTGTAAGTAAGGCGCGTAAGCATTCACCAGTTTCCACTTAAGATACACCTTCCAATCCGATATTGAGATTTGATTAATAGATTTTTGTAATGCTTTGAAGTAAGAAGGCTGACTCATGATTACTTTGTCCGTTTGAGGCACTCCTAACTGAGAAAAATAACGCTTCCAATCAATGCGAGGCATTTGCTGATTGAGCTGCTTCAAGCTCAAGACATGATATAAATCACTAGGTTCTTGATTCGCTTTCGATTTAACATGAGTTGTAGCTAAACGCATTTCTAAAGTTAATACCGCTTTCGCATCTTCATCTGGATGTGTACTTCCTAGCTCATTAAATACCGCTTCCATATAAGATAAATAAGAGATGCGTAAATCAATAAACTTTTGCTGTTGACTCAAGTAAAAATCACGGTCAGGTAACTCCAATCCCGATTGCCATAAATGCAACCTATATCTTGACGTCACTTTTTCGTCTACTGCAACATAAGCCAAAATAGGTGTCTTTGCACCGAGCATATGCAGCCGAGCAAAATAGGTAAAAATATGCCGGTGATTTTTAATTTTATCGATCTCATCCAGTTCTTTTTGTAACACCTGAAAATCAAGTGTATCTCGTACATCTTGATTCATAAAAGACAAATAAAGCTGATGAAGTTGCTGATATTTTTTTTGTAATACCTCAGGCCATTTATCTGCTTCAATTTGCTCTTCAGCTAAAGCTTTCACATCCATCAATGCTTGCTGTTTAAGCTTTGAGAAGATATCAACAAACATCTCTTCATCATCCAAATCAATATCATCGAGCCATACACCATTAGCAAAATGATAAAAATCATCTTGAGGGCGCACCTCACTATCGATATCCATTATAGAAATACCCGATATTTTTTGATCCGAATCATCATCACTCATAAAAAAAGAAATCAAGAGTCCAAAGGTAGTAACAAGCAAAAGTAAAACAAAAGAAAATACGGCTACTTTTTGTTTTACCGTCATGTCTTTAAAATTGATTTCTTTCAAGTTTATATCTTTAAGGTTCATCTCTTGCACCGCTCATCAAGAGCTAAAGCATGTTGTTGCGGCATCATGACGTCACAGTCCTCTCAATCACACCTCTTACTAAGCATAAGCAAAAATTGGGCACTTTTTACATTCAACCCACTATTCAATAGCATTTTGGGAATCTTTATTTTTGTTTTCCCATGATTCATAAAATAAAAAAACACAACAGATATAGATTAAATGCCACAAATAGAAATTTAAAAAAATCTTATTTTTCATATTAAAAACATGTTTATTTTTATATAAATTTATTATTCATAAAAACAAGAAGCAGATCACATATAAAAAACAAAATGATAATTTTATTTATCCATTATCAATTAGATAAAATTATGAATATAAATAAACATATAATATTTTTATTTGTTTTACTAAATTTAATAGTAATGAATATAGTTCAGGAAAACGAAAATGAAACAAAAACAAAAACAGCAATAAAAGTTAATGTATTAGCTTTTTCAAATACGCGCTATTTGCATAATGTTGTCAGCTTCAGAAAACAAGATATAGATATAGACCATTTCATAGAGCAGCTTTTAAATAAAGTTCCAGTAATAATATCAAAAACTTATAAACCTTATTTCCATAAATCAGAAAGTATTATTTTTACACATGAAGCTGCACATAATTTTGGATCTCTGCATAATAGACTTGCTATCAAAATAGATAAGCAAAATCTGCGGTTTCCATTTAGAAAAATACGACAACTATGGTTATTTTAACAGGCATAAAAAAGTTAATTTTACCTTTAATACCGTCGTGACACTGCATACAGCTGTAGAGATTAAGCTCAACTTGATAAGACTACCTGCTTATCAATTTAGTGATCCTCATGCATTTTGTAACGGACGTAAGATTGGCTATAAAAATGTAGCAAATAATGTAGCTTATCTGCGAAGAATCATCAATAGCGAATATACTCATCTTGACGAGATTGATATGGTTTCAAACTCTAAATATAAAGAAAAAATAGAAACCGAAATAGCTTTGAACTACATCAGTGAAATTTATAAAACAACAAAGAAAACCAAGTATTTAAAGATTTATCTATATATTCTGTATAAATTCACGAAACTTGCTCCAGAGTAATTTAACACTTTAACGATTCATGATTACAAGCTGATCTCTGGAGTAAAGGCTTTATACTGGTGCAAAAAGGTAAAAAAACCTAAAAGGCATTTTGAATGATGATTTGGGTCACATAAAGCCAGTCTATCTCGCACCAGAGCTTATCTCGCACCCAGCAGCAGTGGTTCAAACGGACTTATCAATTTCTAGGCCAAGTAACCCAAGCACCTCACAGCTTATCGCGCAGCGATATATATCTAAGCATCCATCAAATTAACCTGAAAAAAGAGCTTTTAATTTAAAAGTCAGCCATTTACTAAGTGATTCTATAGTTCATGTTGACAAACCTGAAAAAATGGTAATTCAGATCAATATGCAAAATAAAAAGAAATATTTTAACCTACATGTGAAAATAATGGATACATTTAAAATAAATAATAAAAATCAATATGAAATAAATAATTTTTAATATTCCGTAATGAGAAATTTGAAAATTAAAGTGCACTCATCAATAATTAAGTCATTAAATGAATAAGGTGAATTTTATGTACCTATACAAAGAGGTTTAAAAACAAACTTTATCACTTTCAATACAAAGGGAGAAAACTACTCTAAAAAGTTCATTATATTTTCCAAAAAAAATAAAACTCAATAAAAAAAGCAACTTTAAAAAGCTTCTTTAATAAAGAATGTTTTTAATTTTTTAGCCTTATTAATTAATGATAAAATAAAATAAAAACCGAATTAGACTTGAAAAATAAATAAAAGTTCTCGCATTTGATTTTTTATTTATGTATTTAATAGATTTTTTAAAAAGTGCGATTTAAATCACAAAATAGAAGTGATTTTTCTGTTAGCTTATGTGTGAATAATAAGATATTAAGAACAGCTCTTATAGGAAGATCTATGTTTCACCATAATAAAAAATTGACAATTCTTGCAGGATTGTACCTAATTTTAAACCTCACAAATCATGTTTATGCGGCACACCCTGTGATGCTCAAAAACATTAATATATTGGCTCTATACCCTCAAAGCCTAGAATATTGTAAAACCCAAACTGAAATTCGAGATATGATTCAATTTCAGATCGATCGAGCAAACTATGCTTACCAGACAGATCATATCAATCTACATTTCAATATTGCTCAATTTCAATCTGTGAGAAAAAATGAAGTCGATATAAAATGGCACGAAAGAACCCAAGAGTATACCTCTTTTGATAGCTGTGGTACGCCATTTAAAAAAGAATTAAATCAAATCTCATATACTAGAGAATATGCATCTACTGTCTTAAGTACGATCGAAAACCATGCTTTTCATCATAAGTTAGAATATAAAGGTATTGACTTAACTGATATCAATATGATCAGTTACTTTTCTGACACACTTCTTGGCGCAAACGGCATAGCTACGTTCAACACTTATGACGTGGGTGAAACGCATGATCATTACTATCATAGTCATGCTCAAAAAAAGATACTTCACAATGTGAATGAACTACCGAACCTTAAATTATCTGTCGATGGCCGGTATATATCACAAGTGTCTTCAAGTTCAACAGGTACGTTTGCACATGAAGCAGGCCATAATTTAGGTAGCCGGCATGATCAAGAGCAATTAGAACGTGAGTATAACACCATGAACCATGGTGAAAATATAGGCTATGTCACACGTCATAGTAACTTGTTACCTTGTTATACGCTTATGGCCTATCATCCTAAACAAGATGGTAAAATAATTCCTGCTCTCGATAGCTTCAGATTCAGTTCACCTCATAGCACCTGCAATGGACAAGCTTTAGGTGTACAAGATCATGTAAATAATGTTGAATTTTTACAAAAGGTAGTTCGATCTTATTTTGCACAACATCCCGATTATCAGGACATCTCTTCTGATACAGTGGCGTTATCTCAAGAAACTATATGGGCTTTAAAAGCTGAATCAGCCGTCAAGGCCAGTTCAACAATTGAAAAAATCTATATTCCAGATATAAAGACACTTCAACCTTTTATAGACACTATAAAAAATTTAGATAATCAGCTCAAACCTTTATATGAGAAGCTTCAACCTTTATATACACAACGTCAAGCTCTGCACGCAAACCGTAATGCTCTCGTAAATCAATTCAACACAGCATCTTGGAGTTATTATCATTATCTAAATCGGTACACTGCTTCTTTTTATCAAAAGAACAATATACTCACGCAAGCAAATAATTTAAAGCAGAAGATGGAGACTTTAAAACAAAATATTGAATCTATTGAGCAAAACATCAATACGTCTAGACAAGACTTCAATATAGTGCAAAATAAGATCAATGCTTTAATTGAACAAAAAAATACTGCTCAAGATAAAAAAAATCAAACCTACGCTTTATCTAAAAAACTCAACAATATATCTTTAAATATTTTTTTACGTTATGCCTCACTCAGACCTGAGTTATTAAAAAGTGGCATATTACTCAATAAAGATTATGGTCAACCTCAAGATAATCTGCGTAACACGCGAAATTACTTGATCAAGTTTAACAACTTTAAAGAAGAGCAACTTGACCCTACCGCCGACTACTGGATTGAAATATTCAATCAAGTGTTAACAGGTCAAATAACAGTTCAAAACTTAATCAACATGAATTTAGATGTGCGCCAAAACGCTTCGATTTATCAGAGTATGAATATAGGCCCTAACGCAAGACAGGCAGATCTAAACAAAAATGATACTATTATGAGCGAATACCAGCATCACACAGTGTTAGATAGAGAGAATCAACAGGCTACCGCTCAATCTGAAGCACCTGAAGTACCTACTGTTACTGAAACTAAGCCTGAATTGATTAACAGGGCACCCACAGAACAGCCAAGTACAACATCTGAGCCTATCGAGGGTGATGCAGATATAGAAGAGGACGCACTTCATCTTGCACAAGAACCACCTAAAAATCCCTTGAAAGTAAAAAAACTCATTCAAAAAAGTCCAAAGCGAGTCAGACTAGGTTTAAAACGCACAAAGATCAGCAATGATAATGAAGGCAATGTTATAGTTGATGTCAATATGACAGGCATTGCTCATAACACCTTGCTCATACTTGAAGCTGAAGATGCAAGCGATACATCATTACAACAGTATCACTACAAGGATAACACCATTAGCAGATATGGTACAAAAAAAGCACCTAAGTACGGAGGAACCTTGGATTCAGGTAAAGTTGCTGTGATTTTAAACCACAACAAAAAGGGGGAGATCATTATTACATTGCAGTCCAATTCAGGAACAACAGAACGTACCATTACAATTAGAGTGACGAAAGGTCAAAGTCGTGTTCAGCGCGATCAGCAAAGCTTAAGTCCGAACTCTAATGTTCAAACACAGCAGCCTGATACTAAAGCGGAAGGACCGAAGATACCAGAGAATGGCTTGTTCAGAATGGCTGTACCCAGTAAACCTAAGCAAACTCAAAGAGTGCGCATCGAATCACCTAAAAAGCCTGTTATGACAACAGTGACTCGAAAAGATTTACAAACAGAAACAGATCATCGTCTACAGCATTATAAGCAGTTTTTCGATATGATACAGAAAAAGTTCAATATCAAAATCAAGACACCGTCTCAATTCAAAACGAGTCATACTTACGTAACGCGCTGGTATAAAGTGAGCGGAAAATCAATCAAAAAGCCTACAAACTATGTGCTAAAAAGTCAATAAACCTTATCCGTTTAATCTGTTTTACTTATGATAAAAGGGTTGTAAAGCAACCCTTTTTCTTCTTTATAGCCCTCCATGCGCAATATCTTGCTTGCTCTTTTTTCATCTTCATTCAGTGTCTTTAGATAATACGGTGCAAAGTACATAGCATCTTGGTATGATAAGGCATCCTTTTATTTCAGCAGATACTATACAGCATGCGTATACCTAGAATTTTCCATGCAGGTGAACTCCATGAACACCAAACACTAGAGCTCGACCCCGAACCGACCCACCATATTCTGCGTGTATTACGCATGCAACCTGATGATGCCTTAATTTTATTTAATGGCCAAGGACACCACTTTTCTAGTCGTATCGTTGAGGTCAGTAAAAAATCTGTCCGTGTTTTCGTCGAGAGTCAACACCTTGCTGCAAACGAGTCCCCTCTTCACTTGCATTTAGGGCAAGTCATCTCCAGAGGAGATCGCATGGATTTTACCTTACAAAAATCCGTTGAGCTGGGTGTACAGTGCATCACTCCTTTGTTCTCAACACGCTGCGGCGTGAAACTCAGTGGAGAGCGCTTAGCCAAAAAAATTCAGCAATGGCAAAAGATTGTCATCAGCGCTTGCGAGCAATCTGGAAGAGATATCGTACCTGAAGTGCGTCCTGCGATGACCTTAGAACAATGGTGTCAAGAAAGCGATGATGCCTACAAAATCACCTTACATCCACGGGCGAATATAGGAATCAATGAGCTGACTTTACCTCAGCCTAAAGTGCGACTACTTATTGGCTCTGAAGGCGGACTCACCGATGAAGAAATACAGACAACTACTACAGCAGGATTCACCGAAGTCTTACTCGGTCCCCGTGTACTTCGTACAGAAACTGCAGCATTAACAGCCATTACGGCATTACAATTTCGCTTTGGCGATCTGGGTTAAGGAGTCTTCTCATGATTAAACTCGGTATCATTATGGATCCCATCGAGCACATCCATATCAAAAAAGATACAAGCTTTGCTATGTTACTTGCGGCACAAGCACGTCAGTATGAACTTTATTATATGGAGCTTCAAGATCTGTACTTACAAGATGGCACGACCTACGCCAGTATGCGTCGCTTACATGTTCAAGAAGATGAAAGCAACTGGTATCGCTTTGAGAGCAACACAGATCAAGCTCTCACAGAACTCGATGTTGTCTTAATGCGCAAAGATCCACCTTTTGACAGCGAGTATATTTACAGTACTTACCTCTTAGAACGAGCTGAAATCGACGGCGTACTTGTCGTGAATAAACCTCAAAGTCTGCGTGATGCAAATGAAAAGCTCTTTACCGCTTGGTTCAGTCAATTCACACCTCCTACTTTGGTCAGTAAACAGTATAAACATCTCAAAGCCTTTATTGAAAAGCATCAAGACGTCATTTTAAAACCGCTTGATGGAATGGGCGGCGCGTCTATTTTTAGAGTGCGTCAAGATGATCCCAATCGCAATGTCATTATGGAAACCCTCACGCAACATGAACAACAATTTATCATGGCACAAACTTTTTTGCCTGCGATAGCACAAGGTGATAAACGTATTTTGATCGTAGATGGTCAAGTCGTCTCTCATTGCCTTGCTCGCATACCGGCTCAAGGCGAAACACGAGGCAACCTTGCAGCAGGAGGTCGTGGCGTGGTGCAAAAACTGAATGAAGATGAACAACGTATTGCACAAGCCATCGCCCCTGAATTAAAAAAACGCGGTTTAATCTTTGTCGGTTTAGATATGATTGGCAATCACATTACCGAGATCAATGTCACCAGTCCTACATGCTTACGTGAAATTGAGCGTGAAGCCCAACTGGATATTACAGGCATGTTGTTAGATGCCATCGAAACAAGACTCAAATAAATATTTTTTCTCTTGAGATCAGACTAAGGAAGGTCATTTATGTTACATCCCGCACAACGCTATATCGTTTTACTCAGTCTTTTATGCAACCCTTTTGCCTTTCTCTATGCTGCACAAGCATCTACTAAGCCAGTTAAAAATATCATCATTATGATCGGTGATGGCATGGGCGTGAGTATGACCAGCGCTTACCGTTACTATCAAGACAACCCGGACACACCTGAATTTGAGGCCAGCTTATTTGATAGATTTCTTGTTGGCATGGCCAGTACTCATCCAGAGCCCGTAAGTGGTTATGTCACCGACTCCGCCGCAGGAGGCACCGCACTGGCAACAGGTTATAAAACACACAACCAAATGGTCAGCACTCACCCACATAAGAAAAAGTTAAAAACCCTGCTTGAATTTGCTCAAGAACAAGGTAAAGCCACAGGAGTGGTCGTGACTTCACAGCTACCTCATGCAACGCCTGCTGCTTTTCTCACACATCACCCTAAGCGGTTTGAATATCAAAAAATTATGGACAAAATCATGGAGCATCCAGCCGATGTGATGCTCGGTGGCGGCTTAAAATATCTTAAGTCACAGCATGAACAAAAGCTACAAAAACAAGGTTATCAAATCTTAAAAACATGGAAGCAACTCAACCAAATAAAAAGCTCCAAAGTACTAGGTTTGTTCACACCGGTTGCGCTCAACAAAGCGATTGATGCCGTAGACCCTTATCACCTTACACATATGACGCAAGCCGCACTGAAAACTTTAAGCCAGCATAAATCAGGCTTTGTGCTCATGATAGAAGGGAGTCAAATTGACTGGGCTGCACACAGTAATGACATTGTCACAGCCATGCATGAGATGCAAGATTTTGAACAAGCATTGCAGCAAGTGCTCACTTTCACTAAAACACATCCTGATACTTTGGTTGTTGTCACTGCCGATCATGCAACAGGTGGTTTAAGTTTAGGCAAAAGTATTGCACCGAACTATCACTACCATTGGGATGCAGATCAAATACGTCGTATTCAACATAGTCCAGATTACATAGTGCAACACATGCCTTTGAACACACCTCAACGTGCTTACTTTGCAAAACAACTGGGATTTCCTCTTAAACAAACTTATTGGCAACAAATCAAAGCACATCTAAAAGATAAAAAACAACTGGTCTCAATCTTAACAACCATCATCAATGAAGAAAGTAACACCGGCTGGACAACGCACGGTCATACAGGTGACGATGTACAAGTTTTTGCTTTTGGCAAACAAAGCCAGCTATTTCATGGTTATCAAAAAAATACAGATATAGGTCGTCACTTAATTAATGTGGTCAAACAAACTCCTCATACACAAGACGCATCGTAAAAAACCAACAAAAGCATAAACGACAACTGTTTGAAGCAGGTTTATGCTTTTGTTATCATATATCTTTTTAGATTTGAGCACCCTATGGCTTTTACTGCACCTTCACAACTACTAGAGCGTCACCTTGAACATTTACACCAAGAAGACATTTTAATCCTCAATCACGAACACGATCATTTTGCACAAGATGTACAGCAACAAGCTCGTTCATGTACAGCACTTGCCTTAGATTATCAACATTACGAAGCCTTACAAGCACAAGATATCGATCACCAATTTGGCATCATGCTCAACAACCATCAAAGCCAGCAATTTGATCGGGTTATCGTCTATTTTCCTAAAGCAAAAGAGCTGGCTGATTATCTCTGCCAACTTGCTGCTTTTTACCTCAAGGAGAATGGTCTTCTTTGGGTTGTTGGGGAAAATAAAAGTGGTATTAAAAAACTACAAAAACAGACTCTAGATGGTTTTTCACCTTGCCAAAAAATTGATAATGCCCGCCACTGTTTACTCTATGAAGCGCAGCTCCAAAAGCCTCTCGAGCAATTTGACTTCAAAGCGTGGCAAAAAGATTTCTCTGTAAACACGCCACAAGGTGAAATTAAAATTTGCGCTTTGCCAGGCGTCTTTAGTCAAAAAAAGCTCGACGCAGGCTCTGCTTTTTTACTCGAACATTTGCAACCCTTGAAAGGTCATGTATTAGACTTTGGTTGTGGTTATGGTGTACTCACTTGCGCCTTACTCAAACACAGCCCGAAGTGCAAAGTGGACTGTGTCGATATCAACGCTATGGCACTGAAGTCTTGTGCTCTCACTTTAGAGGCCAACCAGCTTGATGCCCGAGTTTATCCTTCCAATGGTCTCTCTCAAGTTCAACAACAGTTTGATGCTATTATCTCTAATCCTCCTTTTCATGATGGTTTAAAAAGTACACTTGCCATCACTGAACAGTTTATTAAGGATTGTCGACAAACCCTAAAACCGCGCGGTACACTACAAATTGTAGCAAACCGTCATTTAGCCTACGCTCAATACATAGAACAACACTTTGACCAAGTCAACATCATTGCGAAAAACAAAGGTTACACCATTTACCTACAAACCAAAGCGGGAAAAGCGGGAAAAGCAAAACGAAACTGAGAAAAGTTGAAAAAACTCAGCACATCAAAAATCCAGAAGATCTGAACTTATATTAATTTTCTACACATGAACAAGGTGAAAACTTCCCTCACCTTGATCTACCACCTTTTCAAGCTCACACCTATCTCTGAACATAAACAGGCACTTTTTTACATATCAGCGCATTATGTATGAGGTATAGCTTTTAAAGTGTAATGACAATAGATAGTCTCATTCATGCTTTAGATTCTTTTGAATCGCAAGTATATTGTAAAAGTTAAAAATGATAACATGTTATTTATTTTGTAACGATAAAAAATAATTTAAGTTAAAAAATTGTGTTGATATATAGTTTATTTTTTATCGGAGAGTAAATATGCGCAACGCAAATATTAAACAATTCCTTTTATGTTCCATACTTGCAGCAACAACACAAGCTTTTGCGACAGAAGAACTGTCACAAGATCATCCATATACCTTCTACGACGTCGAGACTTCAGAAAAAAATTGGGTTGGCCCATTCACTATTAAAAGCGTTTCTATTTATAGTGATGATTATAACGAAGGGTATCTTTATTACGGAAACGGAGATTATATTGAAGTAGAGGTCTACGAAGACGTATCACCTGAACATAATACTTGCTCTGCAAGACATCTAAAAAACATTTTTTCGTATCCTATCTCCTCGCATGGTACTTTTATTTATGAGCAGATTATTTCGAGCTTAATGTCCGCACAAGCTCAAGGTAAAAAAGTGAAGTTACTCACTTCGACAATAGGTTGGTGTGTAGAAGATCATGGTGAGTACTTTACGGGTGTTAAAATTTTAAGTGGATATAGGGGAGATGGGCTTGGAGGCTAACTCATAGACTAGTGACCATGGCATATTTTTCAAAGAACCCAAATGAGAAATCAATCGGTTCTTTTTTGTACATTCAAAAATGATTAGATGTAAATACAAATTGTAGTGGCATAATTAATTTGGCCATCTATTTATCAACGGTATAATATACCTAAAACAAAGTAGGTGACCAAATGACAAAAAAAGAGGATAAGCAAACCTATCCCCAAAGAGGTGTATACTACAACAAGGAAGACAATATTGTATGCCCACATCTAACTTCAACAAGACTTCCTCAAAACTAAAAATAAAGCTAGCAAACAAAAATTTGATCTTTAACGTATTTCACAATAAACTTACATAAACAGATTTTTTTTACACAACATTAATTTAAGTTGCTTTGCTTTTTGTTGTATGTAAAAATAAAAGAAAAAATTATACCATAATGTTTAGAAAACAAGTTTTAGAAAATCAATTTGACAAAATATGGGGTGAAGTTAATATAGTTCAACCCGTGAAGTTTAAATTTTTAGCAGTCTTAATTTCTTTCATAGTATTTACTGTTATCGTATTCCTTTTCTCATCTGACTATCACAAAAAACAGCATGTGCAAGGATACTTGTCTCCAAGTACAGGTGTCGTTAAATCTTACTCACCTAATTTAGTTTATGTTAAAGAAGTTCTTGTAAAAGAAGGTGATATTGTCAAGATAGATCAGCCTATTGTTAGGCTTAAGTATAGAAACAACTTGTCTTCTGGATTAGACACCCAGCAATCATTAAAAGAACAATTACAAATTCAATTAATTTTACTTTCTGAGCAAGAATCTAAACTACACGAAGTTTATTTAACCAACAAGCAAGAAAAAGAGCAAAAAATACTTGAACTAGATGAACAGATTCGACTGTACGCGCTACAACAGCAACAAGTTTCAATCCGAATTAAGATTTTGTCAACGCGTCTTGAAGAATATCAACCCATGTTAAATAAAGGTTTTATATCTAAGGTTGAATTCGAAAAAGTAAAAGAAGATTTGCTCATATTGCAACAAAATCTCGCTAGACTACAAGCACAGTCTTCAACAAGCATACAGCAGCAATCAACTCTTAAGATAGCTTTAAAGAGATTGCCTCTAGAGTTAGAGAAGTCTCTCAATGATAATAAACTGCGAGTTTCTGAGAAAGATTCGAGATTAACAGAGCTATTAGCTGAATCTGAAATATTAATTACAGCATCTAAGGCTGGTCATATTACAGCTTTAGATATCAAAGATGGCCAGCTATTAAAACCCCAGCAATATATGTATAGCATTCTACCGAATGACATGGAGTTATATGCCGAGTTGTTACTTCCAACCAGAGCATTTGGATTTGTTGAGGTTGGACAAACAACACGTATCAAGATCGATTCATTTCCTTATCAAAAATTTGGGATTGTGAAAGGTGAAATATTTGAAACAACAGAATTTGTATTATTTGCTAATGAAGCAAAGCTACCTATAGAAATTAAAGAGTCTGTTTATAAAGTTAAAGCAAAGCTGGATAAACAAACTATTTTAGCCTATGGAAAAAATATAAGCCTGCAAGCGGGCATGAAACTAAATGCTGATATTCTTGTTGATAAGCGCTCTCTTATGGAATGGTTATTTGAACCTCTTTTAAGTTTAAAAGAATAAATTTAATACAATAAAAATTGAAAATAAAGATATATTTCTACTCCTTCATACCATGAATAAAAAATAAAAATTATGATGAAAGTAACCACTATTTTACAATCCGAGGCTGCAGAGTGTGGCCTTACATGTTTAGCTATGATTGCAAGTGCGCATGGCCATAAAACAGATCTTAATACTCTTAGACATAGTTACCCACAAACACTAAAAGGGATAGATTTACACCAGTTATCACAGATAGCGGATGAGCTTAAACTATCTAACCGTGCTCTTCAGCTGGACATGCATGAGTTATCGCAACTCAAACTACCATGCATTTTGCACTGGGATATGAATCACTTTGTTGTTTTATCTAAGGTCACTCAAAAAGATGTGGTCATTCATGACCCGGCTATAGGTAAGCGCTCGCTTACACTTGAAGAAACAGCAAAACATTTCACAGGGATTGCATTAGAGCTCACTCCAACATCAGACTTTGTTAAAGAAGATAAGCGTGTACAGATAAAATTGAGACAGTTTTGGAACTCTGCTCAAGGGTTAAAGCCGAACTTACTACAGTTAGGAGTTTTATCTCTCATTCTACAAGTCTTTGCATTAGCATCTCCGTATTATATGCAACTTGTAGTGGATGATGTAGTAACCAGCTTTGATTCAAATTTGTTGAGTGTTTTAGCCTTGGGCTTTGGATTATTAACACTTTTTAAAGTTGCTACAAAGACGCTTAGAAGTTTTGTAACACTTCACATGGGAGTAAATTTAAATCAGCAGTTCGCGTTTAATTTATTTCGACATTTAATGCGATTACCACAAGAATATTTCTTAAAGCGTCATATTGGCGATATTGTTTCTAGATTTGGCTCTCTTGATCAAATTCAGACCATGATTACTGATAATTTGGTAGAAGTCGTCATTGACGGCATTATGGCGATAACGACACTTGTGATGATTTTTTTATACAGCCCTAAACTTGCCTTTATTGTTTGTGTTGCCATGCTTTTATATTTCATTATTCGTTTAGTTTCTTACGCACCATTAAGAGCTTTATCTGAAGAACAGATTGTAGCAAATGCTAAAGAAGATTCGAACTTTATGGAGAATATTCGCGGCATACAAACAATTAAACTCGCAGGTATTGAAGCTAAGCGTCAAGCGATGTGGCAGAACTTGTATATTGAAAAACAGAACCTACATGTTAAAACTTCTAAGCTTGGTATTTATTACCAAATTGCTAATAGCCTACTATTTGGCTTGGAAGGGATTTTGGTCGTTTACTTTGGTGCCTTGCTTATTCTAGAACCTTTAACAGGTGAAATATTTACTGTAGGTATGTTAACCGCATTTATGGCTTATAAATCTCAACTAGAAACAAGTTTTTCATCATTAATTGATAAGTTTTTTGAGTTTAGAATGCTGAGTTTACACCTAGACCGCTTAACAGATATTGCTTTCACGGAGCCTGAGCAACATATCGAAAGCCAAAAGCAAGTCGAACTCCACGGACAGCTCTCTATTAAAAATCTACATTATCAGTATGCACCAAGCGAACCTAAAATATTTAATGGATTAAGTTACGACTTTAAGCAAGGAGAGGCTGTTGCTATCGTCGGACAATCCGGCTGTGGTAAATCGACACTCATTAAGCTTATGCTTGGACTTTATGACCCCAGCGAAGGTATGATCTCTGTCGATGGTCATGATGTCAATAAATTGGGCAAGCGCACCTATCGCTCACAAGTTGCTTCGGTCATGCAAGATGATGCACTTTTATCAGGCTCAATCGCTGATAATATCAGTCAATTTGATCCGCAAGTTGATATTGAACGTGTCATGCAATGTGCACACGTGGCAGCTATAGCAGAAGATATCATGGCAATGCCTATGGGCTTTTCGTCTCTAGTTGGAGATATGGGAACTACGCTTTCTGGAGGGCAGAAGCAGCGCGTAATTCTTGCTCGGGCTTTATATCGTCACCCCAAAATAATTTTCCTTGATGAAGCTACATCCAACTTAGATATTTCATCTGAAATGAAAGTTAACCATGCTATTTCTCAACTTAATATCACACGTATCATTGTCGCTCATCGCCCTGAGACCATTGCAATGGCAGATCGTGTTTTAGAGCTTAAGGAAGAAAAACTTGTTGATATAACTTCAAAATACAAGAGATTTAAAACTCAACTCGAATATACATAGAGTTATAGCGAAAAAAACAACGTGAAGAATTTAATTTTATTACTCGTATTTTTCACGTAAATTGTACTCGTTAAGCTTGATCTGTTCCACTAAAATTGAACAGTGAGAGCAGTAATAGTCTAAAATCAAAGAATCATCTGGCTACCGTATTTTAATCTGATATTACATATACAATCTGGTGTATCGCATTTTAAGTGATACCTGATTGCTCATCCATTACTTTTCCTCATCTTTAAATTTCACACCTTGAATCACATCACTGAGGATCTCAATCAATAACAGAATAAAAAACTCTAATGGCTAGAGTCGAATATTATTTTATTTATATTTTTGCTTTATTTATCAAAATTTTCTTGGTTAATACATTTAGACAATAACCTTATTAAGAAAATATTTAGTTAAATCTTGACCTTACCCCTAACTTCACGGAAAAGAAATATGAACAATGATTAAACGAGGGCAGGTGCGTAGCAAAAGTCAAAATACCTTTACTACTTTTTATGAACTTGTAAAATAATTGTATTTTAAATCCGTGCAGCTATGGTTTAGTAAATTTTTGCGACAGAACCTCCTTAATAAATAAGTATTTTTCCACCAACCCCATTGTTTAGACCCACTCTTTTTGTGCTGGATGGGAGATAAACCTGCCCTCCAAACATCACATTTCCAGAAATATTTTTAACTCGACCCATTTTTAGAATACATCCTTGTGTGCAACTTATAAAAGCATGATCAGCGGTCATCGTATAATCACCCTCCTTATTCAAAAAACCTCCTCTAGAGGATTGAATAGAAAGATTTTTAGTGTGACCATTGATAGATACATGTGCACCTTGTTGCAAATCTAAAGATAAATTTTCATTATCAACAACACACGAATCAACAGTAACAAAGCCACCTCTTTGAACAGCAAGAGATTGAATAGAGTTCTTAAGCTGGATATGCGCTGTAATGAAAGTAGCAGATTTAATTGCGCCACCATTTTGATGTGCATCGATGATAAGCATATTATTATCATGATGATAAGTAACATCAGAAAGAAAAGGCTGTATCCCTTGCAAATTTAAATTAGAGTGCGATGAGCATTTTACATGCGCTATCACACCTGCTTGAATAGTCAAATGATAAATTGGACTCTCTTTATTGAGATCAACTGTTTTACTGTATACGTAAATTGGCTGCACAGTAAAGATGAATAAAACAAAAGTAAATATTTTTTTTATCATGAATTGATAATCCTTTTCATTGATTTAACAAACTCTAAAGTGATATTTAAACTTTCAGAGTTCATTTTCTGATTAATGTGCATCCATCAAAGCCACCTGCTCCAAGAGAAAGAGAAATGATGTAATTACCTTTATAAGTTATGCTTGCAATACTCTCATAATTAAAAAGCATTTCATAATTCATGCAATGACTATATTTATGGTGATTATCAAAGTAGAATTTATCCTCTGAAATATTGAGTCTTGCTATAAGAACCTTCCACAAATGAATATTACAATTATGTATTGTAAACAATTTAATATCATTGAGGCATAAATTATTTAATGATAATGCTTCACGAATCATATCTAGATACTTATTCGAGATTTTAATATTTAAACTACGAAGACTATCATGCGAACCAACGCACCTACTCAGACATCCACACACCTTCTCAGACAACACACCTTCTCAGACAGCCAACCCATTACCTATGTGGAACGCCACCTTCTCAGACAGCCACCCCATTACCTATGTGGAACGCCACCTTCTCAGACAGCCAACCCATTACCTACTCAGACATCCACACACCTTCTCAGACAGCCACCCCATCATTACCTACTCCACACCTTCTCACACACCTTCTCAGACATCCACCCCATTAACTACTAAATCCGCAACTAAAATGAAAAGCGATTTAGGTTTACAATAACTTCTCTCTTAATCGTCTGATACGGAGTTAATTCATGCCTAAACCAAGAAAAGCACTCATTAATTTAGCTGCAACCTCTTATTATCATTGTATTTCTCGCTGTGTCCGTCGCGCTTATCTATGTGGTAAAGATAAGTTAACAGGCCAATGCTACGAACATCGCCGGCAGTGGGTTGAAGAAAGAATATTGTTTCTAGCTCAGTATTTTGCGATTGATATCTGTGCTTTTGCTGTGATGAGCAACCATATTCATCTCGTTCTGAGTGTTGAAAGCGATAGGTGTGACAGCTGGACAGATAAAGAAGTGCTTTATCGATGGCATCAAATCTATAAAGGAGAAGACGTCACACAAAGGTATTTAAAAGGTGAAGGCCTCACGATATTTGAGCTCAATGCCGTATCTGATTATGCCGTAAAATACAGAGAGAGGCTGCGAGATATCAGTTGGTTTATGCGCTCTTTAAATGAGCCTATTGCGCGAAAGGCCAACACTGAAGATGAATGCACAGGTCGGTTTTGGGAAGGCCGTTTTAAATCTCAACCCTTGTTAGATGAAGCGGCTATTCTATCTTGTATGGCTTATGTTGATTTAAACCCTGTACGTGCAAAAATAGCAAAGAATTTGGAAGAGTCTGACCATACCAGCATA
>DDNL01000041.1:0-125 GCA_002341165.1 Shewanellaceae bacterium UBA2521 | reverse complement strand
CATATTAAAGATTCAGAAATATCTAGACCACTCATGTTCAGTCTTCAAGACTACTTAGAGCTCGTTGATGCAACAGGAAGAATTATACGTCATGATAAAAAAGGCTCTATCCCAGAGCATGAAGC
>DDNL01000087.1 GCA_002341165.1 Shewanellaceae bacterium UBA2521 | reverse complement strand
AAAACATGTTAGTGAGGATCAGCGTACCAGTTTGCTTTATACGTTTTAACAGCATACTTATTCCATTCACTTGTAAACACACAACGGCCACCTATTTTTTCAAAGCCGTTTCTGAGGCCTCCAATTCCAGCAAACAAATCAATGAAATCAAACTCCGGTTTATCGTAATGCGATGGGCGCTTAGGAAGCAAGTCTTGCAAATACTTGTATTCATCGTATGTGAGCTTTTCTTGCGCTTTACCTTTACGCCAGCGATTAATCGCTTCACGATTCCACTTATTTGGTGATCTTTGATTCAAATAGTTTGCTATTTGCTTTTGGTCATAAACTTCCAATACTTGCTCAAGCAGCTTAAGTCCCTCAGTGTCTGTCGATAATTGCATTTCATTCTCTGTGTGAATTTAGTGATAAATAAACACATATTTTACCCGGATGACAAGATATGTTCCATGATTAATCTTAAATAATCCGAGTAAGCATTTTTATAGCAAGATATTACATATAAAAAAACTATATATTTCTAGTAGTTATTTGTATGTCACCTTTGTTTTTAAAACAAAAAAAATTTCAGTGATGCTCCTTAAAGTTTCTAGTAAGCCTAAAGTAGGTTTTATTTAACAAAAAAATCATATAAAAGCTTTTTTGTGTGTTAAATTCAACCTTTACTTCATTACAAATAACTTCACTCTATACACTTTCATTATGTCAAAAATTTCCATCTACGATACAAAAAAATCAGCTAGCTTAACTATTAAAGAGTTACAGCAGCTCTTCACACAACACAACATACAACATATTTTTTTCAAAAGACTTGCTTCAAATGACAACAGCAAAAACCAAATTTATGCTGGTAGCCATCTCACAGATTTAGATTTCATCCCTTCAGGTGATGTAACAGGCACAACATCTGAATCTAAAAAACAAACTAAACGAAAAATTATTTATAAAGCGCCTATTCAATGGTCGTGGATGTCACCATATGGTGAGCTGTATGAAGCACCAAATACTCAGTTCATTTACTATCCGCAGTATCCAGAAGTTCGGTTATCTGGATTCTTACAAGGATCCAATGTTAATTTAAGCCAATGGATGTGCCCCAAAAAAAACGGCCGTCATAAAGACAGAGTTTTATTTTTAGGTATTAAAGGTGACAAAGTAATAGCATATTTTGCAACGCCACACTCTGAAATATTTAAAGCTATTACTGCAAAAGAACCTAACTTGTTGTCATCGGTTTTTGAAGAAATTGCAATAAATAAACTAACGATTTCATCAAAGAAAAAGTTACTTATAGAATTACAGAGGATTCATAGATTAGGTTGGATCAATAGTAAGAGATTGAACTCAAAAGGACAAAACTTACCGTACACAGCACAAAATGGTGGTGGCTATACATTAGAAGCAGAACTAGGAATAACACCAAACGGATCGAAAGATCCTGATTATCATGGTTGGGAAGTTAAGCAATATAATGTGACATCTTTCGGATCACTTGCTGCAAAACCACTTACACTTATGACACCAGAACCTGATGGGGGTGTCTACGTTGAGTCTGGCATCATCAACTTTATGAAACAATACGGATACTTAAATCCAAAAAAAACAAATCGGTTAGACTTTACGGGCAAACATGCTGCACATAAAGTCAATAAAAAAACTCAACTGATGTTTACAGTACACGGATTTGATTCAACAAAAAAAGATATTACAGACGCAAATGGTTACATTGGGTTAGTAGATAGAAATCAAAAAGTAGTCGCAAGTTGGAGCTTCACTAAAATCTTAGATCATTGGAAAAATAAACATAATAAAGCGGTTTATATTCCCTCAATAAACCGAGTGCACAACAATATTAAACAATATCACTACGGCCATATTATCTCTCTATTTAAGAACTGCAATATCATTTTGCTGCTAACATCTTTTTCTAACGGTACAATCTATTACGACCCTGGTATAA
The DNA here is from genome assembly GCA_002341165.1 of Shewanellaceae bacterium UBA2521. Taxonomy (GTDB): domain Bacteria; phylum Pseudomonadota; class Gammaproteobacteria; order Enterobacterales; family Shewanellaceae; genus UBA2521. Next base: position 22,262 of record DDNL01000087.1, on the reverse strand, counting down.
AAATGGAAAACATTGACACCGATGCACCAAAAACAAAACGCAGAAGTCAATTCAGAGTCAGCTCAAAAAACCTTAACCAATTATATGAACAAAAAGAAGAAATAGATTTGAATTGTATTTAGGAGTAATAAATACCACCAGTAGCTTATTACTGGTGGCTTGAATCGTGATGATGATATTTGAATATTGATAATCCAGAGAATTTTTTATGGAAAATACGCTCAGTCAAAAAAATACAGACACACAATCAATTTACACCGCAATTGGTCAACTGAGTTACCATGACTTAGATTATCAAAATTACCAGAAATATATTGTATTACTTGAATTGCGTTATCTACAAAAACTCATTGATCAACTGAATAATCTATCCATTCAAGCCGCTTGGTACATAATACAAGGCGATACACATCAACTCTTTAATATCAACCTCTAACCCAACCCATTGGAGATGCATCGATGATGTATGTCCAACGGGAGGTGGTGCGTTTTAAGTGTGTTGAAGTGTTCTGTAAAGTTTTTAGTTAAAAAGCTCAGGGAAAAGTTCTTTGCGTTTTGCGAGGTAGACACGTTGCGGAATTTTCGGTTGATGGTATTTATCTTTGATAGATATAAAAATCTGCTTCACTTCTTTCAGTGATAATGCCATTTGATCGGCTATTTCATCATCTTCATACCACTGTACTCTTAAAGATAAAGCCGTATCTTCCTCTTTAGACAGTGTAGGCTCTTCAAGAGGTTCAAACAGTGAATCATCGAATTCGATTTTCATAGACTCTTGTAGCGCTTGATCTTGCTCCAAAAAGACAGCTTGAAGATCAAGGATGCTTGGCATACTTTCCACGTCATACAACATAGCTGGATATTTTTCCTGTAAGCGTATTGACTCGAACTTAAATTCATTTAATGCGTCAGCCATAGCATTAAACGTTTCAATACCTAACTCTTGCGTATGGCCGATTTCAAGCAAATGAAAACCATGCTTACCTTTTAGGCCAAAATCTGTTTTACGCCATTTCAGTTCAGGGTGATGCTCTGTCATAAACTGCGTATAAGCTTTTGTGGTTTCACTTTCTGCGCTCCAATCATAACAGTATTCACGTAGTCTATGCGCTACTTCTTGATGTAAACCTAATCGAATCATATGCGTCATCCAATCTGACTCCGTACCAGAAATGACCATTTTGTGACTCTCAAAGTCAATGTACGTATAATTGAGAGCATATACAGATAAGTACTTCAAACTCGATAAGGTATCTTCGTGGATTAAAGCTAAATCTTCAAAAGTTTGTTCTATTGTTTTTACGGTCTGGATCATATTTTATCTTCCTATATAAACACATATTATTTTTTAATTTTAAAAAGCTGTTGTACCACCTCAATAACAAAGGAGCAAATAAAAAGTAAACTAAAAACAAAAAGAACAACCTATTTCTCTAAAAAAGTAAAAAAATATTTTAAAAAAGATAAAACTGATGTAAAGTTGTGTGAACGTAATATTTCAAGGATTGAAAATGTTCAACAATAAATCTATTTTAATTACAGGCGGAACCGGATCTTTCGGAAAAAAATACGTAGAAACTATCTTAAAAAGCTACAAGCCTAAGCGTCTCATTATCTTCTCAAGAGATGAGCTCAAGCAATTCGAAATGCAACAGCAATATGATGCCCCTTGTATGCGCTATTTTATTGGTGATGTAAGAGACAAAGATCGTGTGAAGATTGCTATGCAAAACGTCGATTTTGTTATTCACGCAGCAGCTATAAAACAGGTACCCATCGCTGAGTACAACCCGTTAGAATGTATCAAAACTAATATTTATGGTGCAGAAAGTGTTATTGAAGCTGCGATTTACCATAACGTCGAAAAAGTCATCGCGCTTTCAACAGATAAAGCGGCAAACCCTATCAATCTCTATGGTGCAACTAAGCTTGCCTCCGATAAGCTTTTCGTCGCTGCAAATAACAATGTAGGTCAAAAACAAACCCGCTTTGCCGTTGTACGCTACGGTAATGTCGTCGGCTCAAGAGGTTCTGTTGTACCCTTTTTTAAAAAAAGGGTAGAAGAAAAGCAAACTTATCTGCCCATCACTGATCCGAATATGACTCGCTTTTGGATCACATTAGAGCAAGGTGTTCAGTTTGTTTTAAAAAACTTTTCTCGTATGCAAGGTGGTGAAATTTTCGTACCCAAAATACCTTCTATACGTATTCTTGATTTAGCTCAAGCTTATGCGCCGCATCTTGATATAAAAATAGTCGGTATACGTCCTGGCGAAAAACTGCATGAAACCATGTGTCCAGCTGACGACTCCCATCACACACTAGAATTTGATGATCATTATATCATCAAACCCAGTATCACTTTTTATCAGCTTGATAACGATTTTTCTGTCAATCGATTACAAGAGCGAGGTTATCCTGTCGAGCAAGGTTATGAATACAGTTCGCATAACAATCCTTACTTTTTGAGTATTGAAGAAATTAAAGCTCTGTCTTAAAGCTAAAGCCTTAGAATAAGAAGAAACAGTTTATGATTCCTTATGGAAAACAAGATATTAGTGAGGTTGATATTGAAGCTGTACAGCAAGTTTTAAAATCAGACTTTCTCACACAAGGACCTGTGTTACCTGCTTTTGAACAAAGTGTTGCAACATACTGTCAAGCTAAGCATGCTGTTGCGGTCAACAGTGCTACATCAGCGCTCCATATTGCATGCCTTGCTCTGGGCGTTACGCAAGGTGATATGGTGTGGACCTCACCGATTACCTTTGTCGCTTCGGCAAACTGCGCGCTTTACTGCGGTGCTGAAGTTGATTTTGTTGATATCGATCCCAGAACTTACAACCTTTGCCCGATAAAGCTCGAAGGGAAGTTAAAGATAGCACAACAACAAAACCAGCTCCCTAAAGTAGTCATTGCTGTACACTTATCAGGTCAACCTTGTGACATGGAAGCGATTGCTCAACTGAGCAAAATCTATGGCTTTTCTGTCATTGAAGACGCTTCGCATGCAATAGGTGCTCGTTATCAAGATGAAGCTGTAGGCCACTGCACTTACAGCGACATCACTGTGTTTAGTTTTCACCCTGTCAAAATTATTACTACAGCCGAAGGTGGTATTGCGACCACTAATTCAGATGTCTTGCTGCAAAAAATGCAGCTCTATCGCTCTCATGGTGTCACACGTGACATCGACTTAATGGAAGGTACATCGCATGGTGCTTGGTATTATCAACAAATCGACTTAGGCTTTAACTACCGTATGACCGAGTTGCAAGCTGCTTTAGGTCTGAGCCAAATGTCGCGACTTGATGCCTTTGTAGCGAAGAGAAACCAACTTGCAGCCAACTACGACGAAGCACTCGCGCAAAGCCCTCTTATTTTACCTTATCAAGCGCCTGAGTGCATGAGTTCAAGGCACCTGTACATCATTCAAATTCAGCCCGAAAGTGGCGTGTCACGTAAAAAAGTATTTGATGACTTAAGGGCACAAGGCATAGGTGTCAATCTACATTATATCCCTGTACATACTCAGCCCTATTATCAAAGCATGGGATTTAATGTGGGACAATTTCCTGAAGCAGAGCACTATTATGCGCATGCTTTAAGCTTACCACTGCACCCTAACTTGACTCTAGAGGAGCAACAAACCGTTATCCATGCACTGAGCAAAAGCTTGGGGTGTTTATGAAGTTTGCATTAGGTACCGCAGCATTTAACCATAATTATGGTGTCACCAACACAAGCTATGCTGATCTTGAGCAAATACAGCAAATACTGGATTTAGGTCTTTCGTATGATGTAACTTATTTAGATACCGCTCCAGCTTATGGTGAAAGCCAAACGAGTCTCGGTTTATGTTCCGCGTCACAAGATTACGCCGTCATCACCAAAGTGCATGGTGAAACACCGCAGAGCTTGGAAGAACAACTGCAAAGCTCTTTAGTGCAGCTTCAACACGATAGCGTGTATGCTGTGTTATTACATGATGAAAATCTGCTTCTTGGATCAAGAGCGCATCACATTTATGACGTGATGCAAAAACTTAAATCTAATGGGCAAGTCAAAAAAATAGGGGTTTCTTTTTATAGTCCAGATAAAGCAGAGCAAACCCTAGAACATTTTGATTTAGATCTGATCCAAGCGCCAGCAAATATTTTAGATAGACGTTTTGAGAAACGCATTTTTCAACATGCACAACGCGCTGGAGTCGAAGTGCATAGCCGTTCTTTATTTTTACAGGGCTTGCTCGCTATAAGTCCAACACAACGTCATGCAAAATTTCAAGATCAGGCTGATCTGATTAAATTTGATCAAGCGGCACAAGAGTATGGTTTAACACAGCTTGAGCTTGCGGTTTCTGTTTTAACACAGCAACCTTCTATTGACTGTACTATTATTGGCTGTATTCAATCGCAACAGCTAATAGAAATAATGCAAGCCTATCAAAAAATGATGACATGGAACGATCTAAACCTTAATTTAGAATCTGAGCATCTTAACTTACTCAACCCAACGCAATGGAACTCTTTATAACATGCAAACTCTGGCTATTATTCAAGCACGAGAAAGTTCTAAGCGCTTACCACAAAAAGTTCTGAAACCTATTTGTGGTAAGCCTATGCTCGCACTGCAAATAGAACGTATCAAACGTTGTCATACACTTGATGATATTATAGTTGCCACATCTGATGATCCATCTGACCAGCCTATTGCTGATTTATGTGAAGCGATAGGCGTGTTGTGTTATCGTGGTCAGCTCGATCATGTGCTCGACCGCATGTATAAAGCCTCAAAAACCTATCCTACTGAGCATGTCATAAGACTTACGGGTGACTGTCCTTTAATCGATCCTATCGTGATTGATCACGTGGTCGCACAACACCTTGCACAAGGCAGTGATTACACCTGCAATACACGTCCGCCTACTTATCCTGACGGTTTAGATGTTGAGGTGATCCATGCCGATACATTGGTTTATGCTTGGCAACATGCCAAGCTGCTCTCGGAAAAAGAGCATGTTACGCCTTATATTTATCATAAGATGTGCAATCAAATCAAAATGCTCAATATCGAATATGAAAAAGATCTCTCCAATTTAAGATGGACGGTTGATCATCCAGAAGATTTTGACTTTGTAAACTGGGTTTATCAAAGCTTATACGCAGATAACAAGAGCTTCACGATGGATGATATTCTCAAGCTTTGTGAAGCCTTCCCTTATCACGCTCGGTTTGATGCTCAACGGCAAAGAAATGAGGGCTACTTTCAATCTCTTCAATATGAAGTTCAGAAAGATGAGGTTTTATGACGCATCGTTATCAACAATCAGAAGCTTTATTAAATCAAGCACTCAAAACAATTCCTTTAGGCTCGCAAACTTTTTCAAAAAGTAAGACACAATATGTTGTAGGCAGCTCACCTTTTTTTATCGAAAAAGCAAAAGGTGCGCAAGTTTGGGATGTAGATGGTAATGTCTATCTTGATTTTGTGAATGCTTTAGCTTGTGTCACATTAGGCTATGCTGATGAATCGACCAACCAAGCTGTAACACAACAACTCACACAAGGGGTTTCTTTTTCCTTACCTCATCCTTTAGAAATGCAAGTCGCTGAAATGCTGGTTGAGATGATTCCTTCAGCACAAATGGTGCGATTTGGTAAAAATGGTACCGATGCAACCTCTGCTGCAATTCGTTTAGCACGCGCTTATACGGGTAAAGAGCGTATTGCTGTCTGTGGTTATCATGGCTGGCAAGATTGGTACATCGGCAGTACAGCAAAAAATCTAGGGGTACCTCAATGCGTTCAAGAGCTTACGCATCGCTTTGAATACAATAACATCAATTCTTTACTTGACCTGTTAGAACAATACGAAGGCGAATTTGCAGCGGTCATGATGGAACCTATGAATAGCGTTTATCCTGAACCTGGTTTTCTGGAGCAAATACGAGAGCTGACGCAACAAAAAGGGATTGTCTTGATTTTTGATGAAACCATTACAGGATTTCGATTTGCAAAAGGCGGAGCACAAGAGCTTTTTGGCGTCACACCTGATTTATCAACTTTTGGTAAAGGCTTAGCAAATGGTCATCCTCTCTCTGCTGTGGTTGGGCGCCAACATATCATGATGAAGATGGAAGACATCTTTTTTTCAGGGACTTTCGGCGGAGAAACCTTATCTTTAGCTGCTGCAAAAGCCGTTTTGAATACCCTACAAAATGAACCTGTAATTGAGCACCTCGCTCAACTTGGTTCGGCGCTGCGAGAACAAATCAATCACCTCATTGAAACCTATCAACTCGGTGAAGTATTACATCTATCAGGGCACCCTTCTTGGCTTTTCTTGACTATCAAAGATCAAGCTGAAGTTACATCATGGCAGATCAAAACTTTTATACAACAAGAACTCCTCAAGCGCGGCATATTGATGATAGGCACACATAATTTATCTTATGCACACACACAAAAGGATATAAACCAACTTTGCCAAGTTTATGATGAAGTCTTTGCGGTACTCAAACAAGAGCTCAGTCAAAACAGCTTACTTCACCTGCTTGAAGGCGATGTACTTCAACCCCTTTTTAAAGTGAGATGAACATGCGCAACCCAGACTGTCATGAACATCAAAAGCGATGTGATCAAGCTCAATCTCTGCTCACTAAAAATGAGTATGTGCTTTCTCATCATACTGTAACGCAAATCAAGTTATACGCTGTCCATAAGGCAAAAACATGTTAAATATTGCTATCCGAGTTGATTCAGCAACAGATATCGGCACAGGACATGTGATGCGTTGCTTAACCTTAGCAGATCGCCTTAAACAGCAAAGTAACATTCTCTTTGTGTGTAAATCACATTCAGGACATATTGGGGCACTCATTGAAGAAAAAGGTTATGCCATTGCTTGGCTTACATGCCAAGAAAATGATACCCAAGCAGCATTACATCATGCAAGCTGGCTTGGTGGCTCACAACAAGATGATGCAGAGCAAACTTTGAATGCGCTCTCCCAACATTTCGATGCACCTGTGGACTGGGTGATCGTTGATCATTATGCTTTAGATAAAACTTGGGAGCATTGCTTTAAACATACACGAGTGTTCGTTATTGATGATCTTGGCGATCGAAAACATCATGCAGATATCTTACTTGATCAGAATCTACAAGCGAGTGCAGAAAAATATCAGCATTTAGTCAATCCTGAATGCACCCTGCTTTTGGGATTAAAGTATGCACTACTGCGTCAAGAGTTTTATATTTCAGAGCAAGAGATCATCCTGCGCCGTCAATCTGGCAAGATAGAGCGCATTCTGGTGATGTTTGGAGGGATTGATCCTGATAATCTCACACAGCAAATAGTTGATGAGCTCGTTCGTGTACCTGAGATCAAGCACATTGATGTGATTGTCACAAAGAACGCTGCTCATCTCGCAGCGCTTCAAGCTCAGAACACCCTCCACCAGCAAGTCCAATTACATGTTTCACCAGAACATATTGCCAAGCTGATGTTACAAGCCGATCTCGCTGTAGGTGCTGGCGGATCTACGTCTTGGGAGCGCTGCATGCTGGCATTACCAACCATTACATTTTGCCAAGCCTATAACCAGCAAGAATCAATTCGCTTATTACAAAAAAACAATCTGATTTCTGTTTTACCGAAAGACCGCTTAAATGATCTCAAAATTCATATTCAAAACTGGATGCAAAGCAAAGTATATCAGAGAAGTGTGACCCAATGTCTCAAGCTGACGTACAGAGAACCTTTTCCTTATCAGTATTATTTGAAATCAAAACGTCCTCGACTCAAGATTGAATACGCTACACAAGACGATTGTATCGATATACTCAATTGGCGCAATGATCCTATATCTCGGCACAACTCGAACCATCCAGAACCAATTAAGCTCAACTACCATCAAAGTTGGTATCAGCAAGCCTTAAAGAGTCCCGATAAAAGCTTTTTTATCGCCAAAAAAGACACAAATAAAATAGGTATGGTACGCTTTGATCGGCTCTCTTCACATCAAGCTGAAGTCAGCATCAACTTGAATCCTCAATTTCGTGGAAAAGGCTTATCACAATCGATTCTTCAATTATCATTAGTACGCTACTTTGAAGATCAACCCCAAATCACTCAAATACAAGCTCAAATCAAGTCATCTAATCAGAGTAGTTTATCCTTGTTCAAGGCTTGTTGCTTTACCTATAAAGAATCTAAGGCTAACTTTCAGAAATTCGAGTTAAATCGAAGTTACGTCATAAATATGTTTACACCTCAACCCAAGCAGGAGTCCTACGAAAATGAACTCGCTTAATATTCAAAATCTAACATCTACTTTTATTATCGCGGAACTTTCAGCAAACCATAATCAAGACTTCAATATTGCCTTAGAAACGGTCAAAGCAGCTAAAGAGGTAGGCGCCGATGCAATAAAACTCCAAACTTACACAGCAGATACCCTGACCCTAAACTGCCGCAAAGACTATTTTAAACTAAAAGGTACTTTATGGAATGGACAATATTTACATGACTTATATCAACAAGCCTATACCCCTTGGGCGTGGCATAAAGAAATTATGGATTATGCTCAATCATTAGGTCTGATTTGTTTTTCCTCACCTTTTGATTTTTCTGCTATCGACTTTTTGGAAACGCTTGATGTACCTGCTTATAAAATTGCCTCTCCAGAGATTGTCGATATACCTCTTATCAAATATGCAGCAAGCAAAGGCAAGCCGATGATCTTATCTACAGGGCTTGCAACACTAGATGAAATTGAAGATGCGATACAAGCTTGCCGCGATACGGGTAATCAGGATATAGCGCTACTCAAATGTACATCTTCTTACCCAACGCCTCTAGAAGAAGTTAACTTAAGAACGATGGTTGACTTCAAAACTCGCTTTGAATGCGAAATAGGATTATCTGACCACACGCTTGGTCATCTTGTTGCCACAAATGCAGTCGCTCTTGGCGCAAAAATAGTTGAAAAACACTTTATTCTCGATAAAAATTTAGGCGGTCCTGATGCTGAGTTTTCTCTCGATAAAACAGAATTCAAAACTTTAGTTGATCAGATTCGAGCGACAGAAAAAATTCTAGGCTCAGTAACTTACGAATTAACAGAGAAAATGAAAAATGCTCGACAATTTAAGCGTTCATTATTTGTAACCAAAGATATCCAAGCTGGTGAAGTCTTAACGGCAGAGCATGTGCGTTCTGTAAGGCCAGGTTACGGTATGAGTCCAAAATATCTTGACCAAGTCATCGGCAAAAAAGTGACTCAGAATATCTCATTCGGTGAACCTTTAGCTGAAGCTTTTCTAGAAACAAGTCAATAATATTAAGGGTAATTAAGTTATGAAAGCATTTATTTATTTCTCTTCAGGAAACAGGCATCCTGATTTAGAAGTCATTTTAAGTTATGCTCAGACACTCGCAGACGAAGGCTATGAGATCACTTTTATGATAGCCGATGATCGACGCAATACATGCTTATATAATATTTTTGGATCTAAGCTATTACAGCGTTTAAGTCAAAAGCGAATCGAATTAGGACTAAAGCTCTTCCAAAGCCCTTACCGTCTAGTTTCTAACACACAGGTTGAATACACCTACAAAGACTATGAATTCAATAGTGTAGAGGAGCTCAAAGCCTTAAAGTATAAAGAAGCTGATGTGGGATATGCTGCATTATCGAGCTATATTTCTGCAACGCGCCAAGTCCTTATTGACTTTAATCCAACAATAAAGAAGATACTAAATAGACTATTGAATACAGGGATACAAAATTACCTTGCTTTCGAGCAAATCTGCCAAAAAGATAAATTTGATCGAGCTATTATCTACAACGGTCGCTTTAATGATTCACGTCCTATTTTGCGTCTTTGTCAAACCTACAAAATAGATACCGATGTGATTGATTACTCTTGTGTTAATTCATGTGTTTTTCAGGTTAAAAATGTACTCATACAAGACATAAAAAGCAACATAGAAGCCACGAATGAAGCTTATAAAGCCATGCATCCAGATCAGGTTCAACAAATTGCTTCTGATTTTTTTTATAAGCGTCGTCATGGCATTGCAACGAACGAGGCATCTTATACTTTAAAACAAAAACATCAATCATTGCCTGAAGGATGGGATTCTCATACCAAAAATATAGTGATCTTCAGTAGCTCAGAAGATGAGTTATGTGCAATTGCTCCTGAATGGGAAAAAGGACTCTTCTCCTCGCAGATTAAGGGGCTTGTTTACTTATCTGAAAAAGCAAAACAAGAAACAAAGTTTAAATTTTATGTGCGCATTCACCCTAACATGTCAACAGGACAAAAAGCTTATCTTGAGGCTGTATATAAGCTTGAACATTCAAACTTTATTATCATCAAACCAGATAGCGCTGTTTCATCCTATACACTTATGGATCAAGCTTGGCAAGTTATATCTTTTGGTAGTACCATGGGCATTGAAGCCACTTTCTGGGGTAAGACCTCAATATTAATTGGCATGGGCTTACATGTGCATTTTGACTGCTGCTATATACCTAAAACCTATGATGAGCTTCATACACTCATGCATAGTGATTTACAGCCTAAGCCAAAAGTTAACGCGTATAAAATTGTTATTCGATTACTCAAAGTTCCACAGCCGTTAAAGTATTTTCATATGAATACCAAAAGAAAAGCATCCTTTAATGATAAGCGTATCAAATTACCTCTAGGCTGGAAAATAATGCAAGAGTGCGCCAGAGGAATTAAAAAAAATAAACTAAAGCTTCTGACTCTTTCTTAAGACAAATACATGAATAATCTTTTTATATTCAGCTCTGGAATCTTTGGCTGGGAAATCAGCTTAAGCTACTTACAAGATAAGTTAGATAAAGGAGAGCAAGTTGATATTTTACTCTGCCCAGTCAAAAGTTATAGCTGCTACTTCACCTTTGCACGCAGTCATTTAATCAATAAAGCAAAGCAAGCATTACAGAGAATAGAGTATGCTACGCTCACAAAAAATATGATAAGGTTATTCTCATGAATGGCCGCTCCCATATTGATAGACCTGTACTGCTTTACTGCCAACAAAACAATATAGAGTGTCGAGCCTTAGAATACGGTACAGACAATCAAATCCGTACATTTATAAATGATATGCTGCACTCATCACAACAGGCATACAATATCATCAAAGAAAATATCGATAGTTTTACACATACTGAAATAAAAAATAACGCTGATACATTCTATCATCGCCGATTTCAAGGCAAGCGTATCTCAAATACTATAGATAGAAACCTGTTTCGCTTTTTCAAAAATAGAAAGCCATATTTTCAGCCCGATATCTAGTGATAAAGCACACTTAATTGCAATCAACTTTAATTTATAGATCGAGCACATCAAGTTGAATAGGAGAGTTTTTTGAATCCAATAAACTCTCTTCTTGTTTGGAGGTTTGTTTGCGCCGAGCACGGGCAAAGCGACTTTGACATAAACGTAAAACTTCTCTTTTTTGCCCATCATCTAGCTTTTGCCAATTAAACCTTTCCTCTCGGCTACGCGCGCAACCAAGACAGTATCCTCTAGCATTAACTTGGCAAATACCTTTACAAGGACTCGGAATCTCAAAAATCTCAAGCTGTTGCGCCATAATTGAATACTCTTGTATAGAAAACGAATAAAAACCAAACTATCTTAACAAATTATCTACTCAAACTCTATCTTTTCACAACACTGAGAAGTGTGATGCATAGCGTAAAAGCGGGCATATAGCACCCAAAAGTGCATTCAGTATACTCATAAATTTGAAAAATAAAATTTAAAAAAAGTGAAATTTTTATTCTTGTATACCGTTCAGTGCTTTAGAATAAAAAAATGAAATAAAAACGACTTTACATTCATAATTTTGATCTAAAAACTACATTTTAGCCTCCCAAAAAAGTGATAAATCTCCACTATTTCAGAAAAAAAACAACAGTGACAGCATAGGCTGTATATAGCCTCTTGTCTTTAGACAATTTTTTGGTATCATAAGAAGAAAAAAATACATTTACTTTTTCACTTTTTCACTTTTTCACTTTTTCACTTTTTCACTTTTTCACTTTTTCACTTTTTCACTTTTTCACTTTTTCAGAAGTATACATTATCTCAAGTTACAACAAGGATTTATTTATGCTTCACCCACATCAACAGACAGACTCAAGCATGAACATACGTAATACATCCTATACTCCCCTTATCGCCTTATGCTCACTTTTCTTCTTATGGGGCTTTATTACAGTCTTAAATGATATGCTTATTCCGCAGTTAAAAACAAATTTTAACCTCAACTATACCCAAGCAATGTTAATCCAGTTTTGTTTCTTTATGGCCTACTTTGTTGTTTCAATACCATCGGGTTATCTAATTAAGCGTATTGGTTATAAGAAGGGGTTACAGGTAGGATTATTCCTGTCTTCTATAGGCTGTTTTCTCTTTTATCCTTCAGCACAGCAACAAGTATATAGCCTCTTTTTACTCGCTTTGTTTATCTTAGCATCAGGTATTGCAATCATGCAGGTTGCTGCCAATCCTTATATCACTGCATTAGGATCTGAAAAAACAGCTGCAAGTCGGCTTTCTTTTGCGGCATCTTGTAATTCTTTAGGTACAGCCATCGGCCCTCAATTTGGTGCCTTGCTTATTTTAACTGCAGGATTAGTTTCTGGCTCTGCAGCACTACAAACACCTTATCTGATATTAGGTTCAATACTTTTGAGCCTCTCGCTCGTATTCCAGTTTATCAGACTACCTGATCTTGACAGGATAGAACATACAACAAGAACGTCAATCTCTGAACTGTCTCAGGCACCACACTTATACATAGGCGCTTGGGCTATATTCTTTTATGTTGGTGCTGAAGTGAGTTTAGGCAGTTTTATGGTCAATTATATTACCAGCGATACCCATTCATACTTTCAAGAAACCCAAGCTGCGCAAATGTTATCTATTTATTGGGGAGGCGCTATGGTAGGACGTTTCTTAGGCGCTATAGCCATGCGTTACCTCAATGACAAAAAAGTACTGGCTTTTAACGCTTTAATTGCTATATCGCTGCTACTAATCACGATGATGAATACAGGCTCAATAGCGATTGCATCTGTGTTAACGATTGGATTATGCAACTCTATTATGTTTCCAGCGATTTTCTCATCTGCTATCTATGAACTCAAAGAATTAACCAGCAAAGGTTCTGGACTTTTATGTACAGCGATTGTAGGCGGAGCTATTGTACCTTTATTGCAAGGCATCGTTGCTGATATATGGACATTAAAAATAAGCTTTATTATACCTGTGATAAGTTATGGCTTCATTTTTTACTATGCTTGGCGCAGTGAAAAACTGCAAATACACTGGCTTAACTATCGCGCTTCTGCAACCATTTAAATCTACTCCAACTAGAAAAGCACCTCTTAGGGTGCTTTTCTGATAACACATCACTGACCGCTCTATCTTGAGGGTATCGATAACATCTGCTTATGTGAGAGAGCCCAAACTAAATAGAAACACAGCGACATCGTGAGTATCAAAAATAGACCTAAGCCAAAAGCGCCCACATCAAAATAACTCATCATAGAACTGATCAAAAAAGAAAAAGCTAAGTCTAAAAAACCAAGAAATGCAGTACAGGCTCCTATACATCTTGTAAAGGGCATAAGGGTATAACTTTTTGCTGGAGCTAAAAACAAACCAAAGCCAAGACAAGCCACGTGAATCGCTAGCATAAAGTACAAAGGTTGATTAAAAGAAGATATGCCTATTAACAACAAACCACCAATCCACATTAAACTTAATCCAGCATAAAAAACTTGAGCTTGGCCAAATTTATGAATGAGCCAAGGTACGGCATAACATAAACACATGACAACCATAGCATTGACGCTAAAATAAGTGCTAAAAGTCATGTGACTTGCATGTCCTTGCTCAATAATAATTCTGGGAGCCAAAGTCACATAACTCAAGACAAAAGCATGTGCAGTACAACAGCTCAAGCCATAGCGTAAAAAATGTGGATGAGAAAGAATCTGTCTACATAATTGCATATCAAAAATGTCTTTTGATAACGATGCCGCTTCTTGGTATACACGCTGAAAAACCAACAAAGCCAGCCATGCCATTGCACACAAAGTATAAGAGCCTATGTGCCAAGATCCGAGAGAAATGAAGTAGCTACCGAGTAATGGACCTATCACCGGCATAGTATTTAAGACAGCATGCAATAAACTATAACGTTGAGCCACTTGTGCTTTGGGAAAATAATCTTGAATCAACATCATCCAACCAGAAATCAAACCTCCGGCAGCAAGACCTTGTACCACACGTAGAAAGAGCAATTGTTCAAAATTTAGTGTATAACCTATAAGTAAAGCCGATAAGCCAAAGATAAATAGGTTAGTTTGAATCGTCAACTTGCGCCCATATTTATCTGCTAATAACCCTGAACCTAGCTGTCCTAAAGCTAAACCTAAAAAATAAAGAGTCAGAACAAAGCCTGAATTTTGTTGGTAAACGCGATTGATCTCAGGCAACGCAGGTAAATATAAATCGATACCTAAAGGAGCAAAAATAACCAGCAAACAAGATAAACATAATATTTTTCGTTGTTGTATATTCATAAAAAAGCCTTCATACAATATAGATACGACACTTGAACTTAAAAAAATTAAAATACTTAAAATGACTTTTCATCGCTTTTCACTATACGCTCGCACAGGTCTTGTTTTTTTCTTAGAGGTTGTTAATATGAACAAAAATTAAGTGGGAATTTAGGCGATGATAATATATAAAAAGGCAATACAGTGATGATAGGTTCTATCTTACGAGGCTTTCAATACCTCTGTCAAGGTTTTCAATTAAGCTTTAAACCCGAACTCAGAAAATACTTTTTTATTCCCTTAGCTCTTAATATAATTCTTGTTATTTGTCTATATGGATTTATTTATAAACAAGTTGAATCCCTTTTATTATGGGTACAAAGTTTCTTGCCTGACTTTTTAATTTGGCTAAGCTGGTTGATTATACCTCTTGTCTTACTTCTACTTTTTGTATCTTTCAGTACGGTATTTATTCTCTTTCTGAGTACGCTTGCGGCACCTTTTAATAGTCTCCTCGCAGAACGGGCATTTTCATACATACTCACTCAATCTGTACCTACATCTACACTCACATGGCAAAGCCTGCTATTAGAGCCTTGGCGTAGACAGTGGCAAAAAATAAAATACATCATACCGCGTTTACTTTTATGCAATGTAGGTCTTTTTATTCCAGTTATAGGCCAGATATTAACGCCTATTTTAAGTTTTATTCTCAGCGCATGGGTGCTCGCCATTGAATATAGTGATTATCACTTTGAACATCAATCTGTTTCTTTCCAACAAGCCATAAAACAGATTCAATCCTGCCGAATGGAATACTTCGGTTTTGGTTTAGCTGTTTTATTTTGTACAATGATTCCTGTGATCAATCTTTTTATTATGCCCGCAGCCATTTGTGGCGCAACTTTATTCTGGCGCAAGCATCACCAAAACTTAAATTATAAATAAACGAGGTTAACTCATGATTCTTTATGGTATTAAAAACTGTGATAGCGTTAAAAAAGCATGTAAATTTTTAGAACAACATCAATTAGAATATAATTTTTTCGACTTCAAAAAAGAAACTCTAACTGCTGCATTGATCCAAAGCTGGTTAAAGCACACCTCTTGGGAAGTCCTACTCAATCGTCGTAGCAAAACATTTCGTGAACTCCCGTCCGCTGCTAAAATAGATATAAATGCTCAAAAAGCGGTCGAGCTCATGTGCGAACATCCAACACTTGTGAAGCGTCCAGTTCTTGAAGGTGCACATGGCATCTTTGTTGGCTTTGATACAGCAACTTACGAGACCCTCACCTCATGACTTCAATCCAACAAGAAGTTTTAGATCTGGCTCAGCAACTGATCTCCCGATCTTCAGTCACACCTGATGACAAAGGCTGCCAAAAGGTGATTGCCGACTATCTCAAACAACTTGGCTTTCACATCGAACCAATGATTTTTGATGATACAACAAACTTGTGGGCAAGACGCGGTCAAGAGGAATCTGTATTTTGTTTTGCTGGTCACACCGACGTCGTACCTGCTGGCAATCTAAGTCAATGGCATAGCGACCCTTTTCAACCTGAAATTCGTAATGGTCACTTATTTGGACGTGGCGCTGCTGATATGAAGGGCTCTCTCGCTGCCATGCTGGTCGCAACTAAATATTTTGTACAAAACAACCCGCAACACAAGGGTTCGATTGCTTTTCTGATTACCAGTGATGAAGAAGGACCTTTCATTAATGGCACAATACGCGTTATAGAAACACTGGAACAGCGTCAAGAAAAAATTAAATGGGCTGTTGTCGGTGAGCCCTCTTCTCGTAACCAATTAGGGGATGTCATTAAAAATGGGCGCCGAGGTAGTTTAACAGGACATGTAACCGTTACAGGCATTCAAGGTCATGTTGCTTATCCTCATCTTGCACGAAACCCTATTCATTTAATGACCGGTGCACTGGCAGAGTTAACAGCAATGCAATGGGATCAGGGCAATGCATACTTTCCCCCCACAAGTTTTCAGCTCATCAATATCCAATCCGGTGAGCAAGCAACGAATGTGATTCCAAGCCAAGCTCATTTCAGTTTTAACTTCCGTTATTCTACTGAAGTCACGGCTGTGGAACTCCAAGAGCGCGTTGAAAAATTATTGAAGCGTCATCAGGTGCCATGTGATATCACATGGAGTCACAGTGGTAAGCCTTTTTTAACCGAATCAGGTCGGCTTGTTGAACAAAGTCTCGAAGTTGTCTATGAAAAAACAGGGATTAAGCCTAAACTTGAAACATCTGGCGGTACTTCTGATGGACGCTTCATTGCGCCAACAGGTGCACAAGTGATTGAACTAGGCCCTATCAATGCAACCATTCATCAAGTCAATGAATGCGTCGCTGTCGATGATTTGGTGACCTTAACACACTGCTATGAAGGGTTATTGGAAAAGTTACTATGTCCAACGTCGAGTTAAATCCAGAACAAATCTTAGGTTTGCAAGATAGCCATATCATCGATATGGGACAACAGCGCCTAGATGCACATACAGCACATGCTTTCACATCATTACAGGAAGCAGCTGCACGTGATGGCTTTGCACTCGAAATCGTTTCAAGCTATCGCAGTTTTGAACGTCAAGCTTGGATTTGGAATCAAAAAGCAACAGGACAGCGTCCTGTTTTAGATATACATAGTGTTCCTATAGATATCAAGCAGTTGACACCAGAGCAGCTGGTAGAAGAAATCTTAAATTGGTCTGCTTTACCTGGAACTTCTAGACATCATTGGGGCACTGATTTTGACATCTACGATGCGAAAACCATGACGCCTGAAACATTACAACTGATTCCACAAGAATATGAATCAGGTGGACCTTGCGCATCTTTATTCAACTGGCTCTCTCAACATGCGCACAACTATCACTTTTTTTGGCCTTATGCCTCTGAGCGTGGTGGTATTCATGTTGAACCTTGGCATCTCAGCTATGCGCCACGTTCTAATCAAGCCTTACATGACTTTCCAGAAGCCTTACTCTATCAAACGTTAGAGCAAAAAGACATCAAGTTGAAAGAGGTGATTCTGCCTCTTTTACCACAAATTTTGAAAAAATATGTTTATAACATCAATCACCCTCCTTTTACGTCTTAACCTTGTGTCATTTTCAAGAAAAATTAAAACTCTTTTTATAAAAAAATTAGTTATTTAATCTATTTACAGGTTATAATAAGCACATTTGCAAATACATTACACCTCTATCCAAAGTGATGGAGATATTGATATTAAATAAAGGTGGCCTCATGCCTGGTTTTGAAATTTTAGATCACGAAGAAAGAAAAGAAGTCATGGACGTTTTAGATAACGGTGTGACGTTCCGTTATAACTTTGACCATGCCCGTAACGGCCATTGGAAAGCAAAAGAAATGGAAGAGCTACTTTGTGATACCATGCAAGTGAAACATGCTCACTTAGTTTCAAGCGGTACTGCAGCTTTGCAAACAGCCTTAGCTGCTATGGGTGTAGGAGCTGGCGATGAGGTCATTGTACCTCCTTTTACCTTTGTCGCTTCTGTAGAAGCTATTGTTGCAGCTGGCGCTATTCCTGTTTTTGCTGAAATAGATGAAACACTTTGTATTTCTGCACAAGGTATAGAAAAAGTGATCACACCTCGTACTAAAGCAGTAAATGTCGTGCATATGTGTGGCGCAATGCCTGATATGGACGCCATCAAAAAAGTATGTGAAGTTCATGGCATTTTAATACTCGAAGATGCGTGCCAAGCTATTGGTGGTACTTATAAAGGTCAAGCTCTTGGTACTCTAGGTCATGCCGGTACCTATTCATTTGATTCAGTCAAAACTATTACCTGTGGTGAAGGTGGCGCGGTCATCACGAATCACCCTGAAATTTATAACTATGCGCATATGTACTCTGATCATGGTCATGATCATATTGGCTCAGACCGTGGTGCAGAAAAGCACCCTATCATGGGGTTGAACTTTCGTATTTCAGAATTAAATGCAGCTATGGGTCTTGCACAATTACGTAAGCTCGACAAAATCGTTGCTACACAACGTAAAACAAAAGCTAAAATCAAAGCTGCTTTAGCTGATATTGCTGACATTCAATGGCGTGAACTGGCAGATCCTGAAGGCGATCAAGCTAGCTTCTTAAGCTTTATGTTACCTACGCAAGAACGTACAGCAGAAATACATCAAAAGCTTAGTGAACACGGTGTAGATGGCTGCTTCTATTGGTATGTCAACTCTTGGCATTACTTGAAAAACTGGCAACATATTCAAACTATGACCAGTTGTGCTCCTTTACCTATCGAGCTCAATGACCAAGTGCCTGATTATACTCAAGTGCATTTACCTCAATCTGATGACATCATGAGCCGTACATTATCTATGTTGATAAAACTCTCATGGACAGAAGAAGAAATCGATCAACGTATCGAGTCAATGCGTCAAGCCTTCGCTTAAATGAATAAGGAAACTACCATGAAATTTCGTAACTTCAAAGCTGTACCTAAAATGATTTTTGGGCGAGGTGCTTTTAACCAGCTTCATGACATTTTAAGTGAAGAGCGCAAACAAGATGATGATTTTGTTGTATTTCTTGTCGATAAGGTACATCAAGACAAAGCCTTAAAAGATCGCATTCCTTTACGTGGTCAAGATCAGTTATTATGGGTAGATGTAACGGATGAACCTACAACTGTACAAGTAGACACACTCACAGAACAAGTTAAAGCCAAGCAAAAATTACCTGTTAGTGTAATCGGTATTGGTGGTGGATCAACACTTGATCTCGCTAAAGCTGTGGCGCTTATGCTCACGAATGAAGGCGGCTCAGCCAAATATCAAGGTTGGGATCTGATCCAAAATCCAGCGGTGCATCATGTTGGTATTCCGACCATATCAGGTACAGGTGCAGAAGCATCTCGTACGGCGGTACTCTGTGGTCCTGAGCGTAAACTTGGTTTAAACTCTGATCATACTGTGTTTGACCAAATCGTTATGGATCCTGAATTGATTCAAGGTGTACCCAAAGATCAGTGGTTTTATACCGGTATGGATTGTTATATTCATTGTATCGAATCACTCACTGGAACATTTTTAAATGAATACTCTCAAGCCTTTGGTGAAAAAGCATTAGACTTATGTCGCCAAGTTTATCTTGATTCACATCCAGACAGTGATGATAAATTAATGATGGCATCTTATATGGGCGGCATGAGTATCGCTTACAGCCAAGTTGGTGCATGTCATGCAATCTCTTATGGCCTATCTTACGTACTTGGTTATCATCATGGTATTGGCAACTGTTTAGCATTTAATGTCTTAGAAGACTTTTATCCTGAAGGTGTAATGGAATTTAGAAAAATGCTCGATATACATCAAATTGAGTTACCACAAAATGTGTGTGCCGACTTGCCTGATGAAACTATTGCTAAAATGGTCAAGATTGCCAAAGGTATGGCTCCTTTATGGGAAAATGTATACGGTGAACATTGGCAAGAGCAAGTCACTGATGACATGTTAACGCGACTTTATCGCCGCATTTAACTTACCTTGTATTATTAAAGAGTGCTTATAGATAGACAGCACTCTTATTTTAGGATCATTATGAAAACTGTTTTACTTATCCCTGCTCGTTACGGCTCCAAACGCTTTGAAGGTAAGCCGTTAGCAAAGATTGCAGGTAAACCTATGATTCAACATGTGTACGAACGTGCAAAAATGGCCAAAGGTATTGATGCCATTTATATTACGACAGATGATGTACGTATTGCCGATTGTGCGCAAAGTTTTGGTTGTCAAACACTTCTCACGCACACTCATGCAGCAAGTGGTACCGATCGTATCGATCAAGCGGCGCAGCAGCTACAACTTAATGATGATGACTTAATCATTAACGTACAAGGCGATCAACCTCTTGTGCACCCTCACTCTATTGAACAACTCGTTGCACTGTTTCACAACGCAACGGATACATTGAGTATGGCAACTTCAGCATATTGTATTACAGATGCAACACAACGCCACGATCCCAAACATGTCAAAGTTGTTTTCAATCAAAATTATGACGCGCTCTATTTTTCTCGTGCTTGTATTCCTTTCGGACGCGATACTCAAGACTATCCTGTTTATAAGCATCTAGGTCTTTATGCTTATACTCGAGGTTTTGTGCGTCAATTCGCCAAGCAGCCTTTAGGTCAATTGGAAGATTTAGAAAAACTTGAGCAATTACGTGCATTAGAATACGGCGCTCAAATCAAAATGACCATCAGTGAATATGATTCACCTGAAGTCGATACACCTGAAGATATCAGAGCATGTGAATCTATCTTACAAGAAGAAGTGCTTCACAACTAAAAAGGAAAAGTAACATGAACATGGATGTTTTATGGATTATACTTCTAGCTCTTGGAATCATTATTAGCAACTTAATGGTATTACGCTACAGCTCCAAGTTTAAGTTCCCGACACGAAATAAACCTGACTCGGAAAAAGCCAAGTCATCTCTGCAAGATGAATCGAAAGCGAGTAAAACACAAGTAAAAGAGACATCCGATACTTAACTGCTCAGCCTATATTTTGCTTTGTGAAAACACATATGCTTACGTGAAATGCCATTGATATCATAAGTGCGATATCCATGTTCTTTGATTCTTTGCGTAAAGCCCAAGCGCTTTAATATCTGCTGACTTGCCGTATTCTCAGGCAGGCAAGATGCTTCAACTTCTGAAATTTCAAGCTCAGAAAAAGCATCTTCCACTACTAAGTCTAATACATGACTCATGATACCTCGGCGCTGCCAATCTTGATCCATCGAGTAACCTAAATTTAAGGTCGGCAAAGAGAAAGGTAAGCGTGCTAAATTGATGCAACCTATTACTTGTAACTCTTGCGGAGATAAAATAACCCAGTGCGCAGACTGCTTATTGAGCGATAATTGCTCTCTCTCTTTAAGTAGCTTACGCCAGCTTGCTTCAAATAAATACAGCATAGAACGAGTAGGCTCCCAAAGTTTTAAGAGAGCACGATTGCGTTGATAATAATGCATCATCATATGTGACTGCCAGGCTTGAGCACGACATAAAACCACAGCTTGACCCAAAACATTCAATTCATTTTTATCGTTTAAATTCACAGTACACGCTCCTTGATACTTCTACCTAACTTCCTGCAACACCACCTTTGGTCAGCAAGCTCGGATTTAATAGCTTCTCTAGCTCTTTTCTTGATAAATCTGTATTTTCTTCTGATACATCTAAAATAGAACGTTTCTCGCGATAAGCTTGCTTCGCTATTTCTGCCGCTTTCTGGTAACCGATGATAGGATTAAGTGCTGTCACTAAAATCGGATTTTTCCATAACGATTCTTCAATGCGATCATCTAGAACCGTAAAATCTTTAATCGCTTTATCTGCCAATGCTTCACAGATGTTACCCAAGATATATATAGAGTCGAGCAAATCGAAAGCAATCAGAGGTAACATCACATTCAGCTGAAAATTACCTGATTGAGCTGCAATGGTGATGGTCGTGTGATATCCCATGACTTGTGCAGCAACCATGGTTGCCGCTTCAGGAATAACAGGATTCACTTTTCCCGGCATAATAGATGAGCCTGGTTGTAGAGCGGTT
>DDNL01000088.1 GCA_002341165.1 Shewanellaceae bacterium UBA2521 | reverse complement strand
TCTCAAACAACATCTCATCTGAATCAGCATCAGCATGAGGCGAAAACTTTTGCATCGGTATCTCATGCCAATCAGGTTGCACCTGAGCACACCGAGCAAGACCCTCAGGTCAAGCAACAACATACCATAGCTAAATTATCGCAGTCGTATACACAGCACAACACGCAAGCGCTTGCCAAAATTTCACAATGTATTGAGGCTTTACCGCAGAATACAGGCAAAAATGTGATGGGAGCTGAAGCGCAAAAACACAATATGAAATCAAGTGTGTCTCCATCATGGAATCAGCTTATTGCCATTTTGGGAGATATCAGTAGTCTTGATGTCGATGGCGTTAAAGCACCTTTGGCTCAAATTAATGCTCAGTTACCTATGACCACAACGACTCAAAATGCTCTTGCCGGTTTTTCTTCCGCTGCGCTCAGAACGGTTTCGCGCTTATCTGTGATGTTATCAAGTCTCGATATACTGAAAGCCTACCAAACATATCAGCAGACTCCTGAGAGTCAAAGCCATGAAAAGCATGAAGCAGGCGCTCAAGTTGTAGGCAAGGCGACCAGTTTAGCTGTTGGGTTAGGCACAGGTTCGATGGTCAATCAATTGCTCAATGTGTTGTTTGGGCGTTTAGCAACAGTGCCAAGACTTATTGTGAGTGGCTTATCTGCTGTGGGTGCTGGACGCTTAATAGGCTCATCAGCAGAGGATGCAGGACAATGGGCTTATCGGAGTGTGACCGAATCGAGCTCTGAAGGCCAAATGTCACAACAGAAATCTATATTAGAGCAAGCCATGATGATAGGCAGTGTATCACTTTCTATAGCTACGCTATTTCCTAAAACTTTGATGAAAGGCATCACTGGTTTAGGACGTATTTCGGGAGTGAGTGGTTTTCTGTCCAGTCGTTTGATGCAGCTTAAAAACGGTTTCACAGGATTTCAAAGCACGATGAGTATTTTGAGCACATTATTTCGTTCCAGTTTTGTTCAGCACATACATAGTATAAAAAGCTTTGTCCAAGACTTGGGTGTCTTTCAAAAAGTGAAAAACGGTTTCACAGGATTTCAAAGCACGATGCGTATTTTGAGCACATTATTTCGTTCCAGTTTTGTTCAGCACATACATAGTATAAAAAGCTTTGTCCAAGGCTTAGGTATTTTTCAAAAAGTAGCACGTGTTATGGCTTTTTGTGCTCAATGGGGTGCTTTGCTTGGGCGAGCTTTAAGTTTTATAAGAGGTGCATTGCTTGCTTTATCTGCGGGTATAGCTGCAGTATCTTCTCCTGTTTTACTTCTTGTCGCAGGCGTAACCGCCTTAATAACAGGATTTGCTTTATGTTCGGGTGGATTGGAGCAAATCAAAGCGAAACTAAGCGCTTGTGTAGAGGGTATCCTCGGTTTTTTCTCAGATATTTTTGCAGGGATTCAAAGCTTGCTTCCTGATTTTGGTGACTGGAATTTATTTGGCTCTGATGAAAAAGAGACACCTCAATCCAGTCAGCTTCATAACGTGATTGCACAAGAAAAGCACATACGTGTCCAGAAAGAATCGTTGCAGACAGCAGAGGCTCAAGTTTCATCGAATATGTTCTCGAACACGACTTCTTTAACCCAAACACTTGCTCAAAAACGCCCTGTAACACAGCAGGCTCAGCCTCCTCAGGTGAATATTCAGAGCATTCAAGTACAAGGCATGCAGCCTAAAAATATAGAACAAGATCTCAGTACAACAATTCGCCAAGCGATAGAGCAGTACTTTCATCAACAACAAGTGACACAAAGAGCGGAGTATACCTATGGATAATTGGGACGGTGAAATGCTTGATTTAGGCCAGTGTACAAAAGCAGATACAAACTTTGATAAGATGTTATCTCTTGGAGGATATCATTTTTCTGTAGATACTGCTGCATATCAGAGCTTAACAACCGAGTTTAATTATAATTGGGCGTCACAGGCATGCTTAGGTACGCACCCACGATTGCAGTTTACCGGCTTGGGCGCGATTAAAAAAAGTTTAACGGGTGAAATTTATCCATTTTATCGTGGTGGATTTGATCAAGTACAACTTATGGCACTAGAAGCTGAGCAAGGTTTACCTCTCAAACTTATTACTGCCACAGGACTCAATTT
The DNA here is from genome assembly GCA_002341165.1 of Shewanellaceae bacterium UBA2521. Classification (GTDB taxonomy): domain Bacteria; phylum Pseudomonadota; class Gammaproteobacteria; order Enterobacterales; family Shewanellaceae; genus UBA2521. Next base: position 13,257 of record DDNL01000088.1, on the reverse strand, counting down.
AGACTTCTGGTGTATTACTCATATTCAAGAAGAAAGTACAGAGTTCATGTTAGGTGGTCTGCCTAAAAAAATGACATTTCAACTTGAACTACTGTATTACGGTCAACAAGGAGTGATGTGATGGCACTTTATATAACGCAAGAGGGTGATGTATTAGATCAAATTTGTTATGACCAGTTGGGTAGCGAATCTTATCTTATTGAGCTGTTAGAGCTCAACCGAACTTGTGATTTAACGCAATATGGCGGGCCTTTACCCGCTGGTATTGAACTAACATTGCCAAAACGTAAAAGAGTCAACGTTAAGGTACAACCTTCTATTTCATTATTCGATTAAGTATGCAGCCTTTTTATCAAATTTATGTTGATGGCATCGATAAAACAGATGCCTTACGACATCACGTTATTGCTCTTGATCTTCATGATCAGGTGGGCTTTCAATCCGACACACTCAAGTTAGTTTTGGATAATCATGGTGCGCAGTTGATGCTACCACACATGGGCACTTTATTACGCGTGCATATAGGTTATCTTGAACAAGGTTTAGTATATAAAGGAGATTACATTATTGACGAAGCTGAACTCAGTGGTCCTCCTCATACTATGACCCTTCATGCTCGAGCTACAAATTTACGCGAAAGCTTAGTGGGTTATCAAACGCGAACCTGGCAAGATACGACGCTTGGTGAGGTGATCAATGAAATAGCTCAAGACTGTGGTGTTGAAGCTAGAGTCAGTGAAAAACTCGCTGCGATACCTATTTTGAGTGTGCATCAAGAGTCTGAAAATCATTTACAATTCTTAACGCGTTTGGCACAAAAGTATAATGCTTTATTTAAGAATTTACCTGATAAAATTGCATTTTTAGACCGAAACAAATCCGAAACCTCTTCGGGGCAAGTATTACCTGATTTTACTTTAACTCAACCTGAAGTCATTTCTTATCAATTATCTTTAGCGGAACGGGTCAAAATAGGCCATGTTACAGCTTTTTGGTATGACAAAGAAAAGGCTCAAAAAGAAGAAGTAAAACTGGGTGATTTCAATAAGCCTGGTAAAACTCTACGGTCACTTTTTTATACTCAAGAAGAAGCACAAGCTGCGGTGGAAGCTGAGCTGGCACGATCGCAACGTCTGCGTTCGCAATTGTCGCTGACCTGTGTTGGATTGCCTCATTATTTAGCTCATTCTTTGTTGAAGCTTGAAGCGAAAACCTCTACGCAAGATGGTTTCATGCCTCCTCTAGCAGGCACATATCAGATTACACAAGTAAACCACCAGATTAATACACAAGGTTATCAAACGCGTATACAGGCTTTAAAGGAAGTTTTGTAAATTTCCTTTTCGGCCTTGGTTTGTGCAGCAATCATGATACTGCGCTTAAAATCAACTATGATTTATAAAAGTATAAGATTTCTTATTTGAATCAGGTGCTCTTATGATACTCAGTGATATTGCACATATAAAACCAGGTTATCCCTTTCGTCGTAAAATCGTAGTTGATCCTGATGCAACCACTCGTGTCATTCAGTTACGTGATTTAAACCCGCAAGGCGTGCTCAATTACTATCGCATTTCACGAGCGCACCTAACAGGCAAAAAAAAACCTGATTGGGTTGAAACAGGCGATCTGTTATTTGTAGCAAAAGGTCAACGCAATATTGCGGTATGCATTGCTCAAGTCTTGATGCATACCGTATGCGCTCCTCAATTTTTTCATATCCAATTTAAATCAGAATGCTGTGATACCGTCGATCCTATGTTTATCACTTGGCAACTGAATCAACCTCCTTGTCAGAATTACTTTCTGAAAAATTCTGAAGGCTCCTCCCAAACACATATCCGCAAACCTATTTTGGCACAAGCACCTATTATTTTACCTGATATAGAACAGCAAAAAGCTATTACTCGGCTTTATTTATCGACTTTAGAAGAAGCAAAAATTGTACATGATATTTTAGAGAATAGACGTCAGCAGATGCATATTATTGCTGCTGAACTCATGGCAAGCGCAGCGTCGGAATAAGGAGTATATAGATGCGAGAAAATGCAAAGAATCAAGAGGCTATTAATCAAACTTTTTGGCGCGCTTGTGAAGCTTATCGGGGAAAGTGTCAACCCGAAATTTATAAAGATTGGATTTTTAACTTATTATTTTTGAAGTATATTTCAGATGTTTATAAGATACAGCACAATTTGCTTTATGAAAAATATGGCGCTCAAAAAGATATTATGGTTATGCAAATTGAGAACATGCGCTTTTCTTTACCGAAAGAAACTGATTTTTATTTTTTGTATGAATCACGTTTTCAAGCGGGTAATGGAGAGCGTATCGATAGAGCTTTGCGTATTGTAGAAGTGGCGAATGTAGATAAGTTACATTCTATGTTTCAAGATGTTAGTTTTAATCAATATCAGTTTGATGATGAAAAAGAAAAAAATGATATTTTGCGCCATGTTCTCGAACTGATAGCTGAAGTAAAATTTGAGAAGGATGAGCAAGAGCATACGCCTTTAATCATGGGACGCATTTGTGAGTACTTGCTCGAGCAGTTTTCTGTCTATTACCGTCACGCAACGCGTGAATTGTATACACCTGCACAAGTTTCTGATTTACTCATTGATCTAATGCAGCCACAAGAAGGCGATGACATCTGTGATCCTGTTTGCGGTTCGGGTACTTTATTACTCAAATGTGGTGATTATATTAAGCATCATTTCAATGGTTCAAAAAGGTATGCTCTATATGGTCAAGAGGTTGAAAGTGTAACTTGGTCTTTGGCAAAAATGAATTTGTTTATGCATCATGAAGACAATCATCGCATTGAGCGCGGAGATACATTGCGTAATCCTAAATTGCAAGATGATCAAGGCCAGCTTATCGCCTTTGATTTAATCTTAGGCCACCCACCTTTTTCTCAATCTCAATGGGGCTATGAACAGCTTCAAAACGATAGATTTAACCGTTTCGATAGAGGTCTTCCACCGAAAACTAAAGGAGATTATGCTTTCATTTTGCATATGTTGAAGACACTTAAGCCTGATTCTGGGCGCATGGGTGTGGTCATGCCTCGTGGTGTACTCTTTCGCGGAGCGTATGAAGCACAGATTAGACAAAAGTTGGTTGAAGAGAATCTGTTAGATGCTGTGATAGGTTTACCTGAAAAAATATTGTACGGTACACAAATCGCTCCTGTCATACTTGTTTTTAAAATAAAAAAGCAAGATTCGACGGTTTTATTTGTGGATGCGAGTCAAGATTTTATATCGGGTAAAGTTCAAAACACCTTGGATGTAAGACATATAGAGAAAATAGTTCAAGCTTACCATGCACGTGAACACAAGCCTCAATATGCTGAGGTGGTCACAGCACAAACCATAGCGAACCATGATTTCAATTTAAACCTTTCATTGTATGTTGATAGGTACCAGCAAGAAGAAACTTTAGAACTTGAAGTGATTTTGCAACAAAGGCAGGCGTTACAAAAGCAGCTTGATCGTATTGATCAAGATATTACATCTCATCTACAAGCCTTAGGATATGTTCAAGGCAGTTAATTTTGCGATTTCACGCGTGAAATCGCAAAGGTTTTGTGTAGAACAATAGAGCATTATGAGGAGGAGTATGAGTTACACCGCGAATCATGCAGTTGATGAACAGAGCACTAAGATTCATGCTTTGGTTCAGCTTATTCATTTAGGTTATGAGTTTATTCAAACTAAAACTTGTGATCAGCTGCGCCAGCACGCGCACTGCATGCTGTTAGAAACCACATTACGCTCCTATTTAAATACACAGTGTGTTGAGTTCGAAGGTCAAAATCACCCACTTTCTGAAGAGAATATTACGCATATTGTGACTAAGCTGATGAAGCTGTCTACACAAGGTAGTTTACAAAAAGCCAATCAACAGTTATATCATTTGCTTATTTATGGTGTGGGTGTGACTGAGTTTATAGGCCATAAAAAATGCCATGCAACCATTAAATTGATTGATTGGGAGCATCCTGAAGAGAATCATTTTCACGTTACAGAAGATTTCAATGTTTTAGGTATGCGCGATCGACAAATGTATCACCTTGATTTAGTCTGTTTTGTCAATGGCCTGCCTTGGGTCATGATAGATACCACCTCAGAAGACTCTTTCATGCAGTCCTCCGTGCATGATGAAGACTACGCCACAAGCTATTTATCTTATTTTGATGAGATGCCTCACTTTTTCGCTTACAACCAACTTATCATTCAAATCAATGGCCAAACGGGGCGTTATGCAACCTGTTCTGCTGGAGAGCTGCTTTGGTCACAGTGGCAAGAGCAAGAGTTTTTAAGTGATCACATGTTAGAGTTAAAGAAAAAGCCACTGCAAGCACAGCATCTCAACAGTATATTTGAGTCACGCAACTCTAGAATGCGTAATTATTACCAAGCTGCGCTCAAAGCAAGACATATTACGCTGACTGAGCAAGATCGACTCATGATCGGTGTGCTGACACCAGCAAGACTTTTAGAAATAGTGCATTTGTATACCCGTTTCGATAGGCTTGAACAACGATTTATTGCGCGATATCAGCAATTTTTTGGCATTAAACAAGTACTTGATCAAGTGGCTCAATTTAAAAAATCGGGGCAAAGATGTGGCGGATTAGTCTGGTATGCAGCAGGCTCAGGCAAATCTTTTATGTTTTTGTTTTTAGTGCACGCCTTACTTTATTGTTTTCGGTTTACATCTTGCCGACTGGTTGTAGTATCGAATCAAATGGATGTATCATCCAAGCTGAATCAGCATTTCCACTCTTCATCCTATCATCAGTATCAAAAAAAAACGCTGGTTCGTACAGGAACTGAGCTGGCGACAAAAATAGGTCAAGGCGCAGAGCAGCTGATCTTCTCTTCGATACGTAAGTTTACCTCGGCACTTACTCAATCAAATTGCTATAACACCAGCTCCGATATCATTGTTCTTGTCGATGAACTGTACCTTCTTTCGCCTGAAGATATCCAGGCGTTACAGCGTCAGTTACCGCAAGCTGCTTATATTGCAGCCTCGGGAACGCCTCTTGAGCAAAGCGATCAGCAAGAGCATGTTTTTGGACCGCTACTGTATACCTATGATGTAGCGCAAGCTATTTATGATGGTCAAGTTTTACCTTTACTCTATGATGAACGCACTTTAGATCTTCAATCTGAAAAAGAGCTTGATGCTTGGTGTCATCGTATGGCCTATTGTATGAATGGACAAGAGCGGCAAAGTGTAAAACCTTTGTATCAAGCTACTCATGCTCAGTTAAGAGAGCAAGGTCGATATGCTTTGATTGCGCAAGATATCTGCGATCACTTTCAAAATGTTCAACCTTTAGGTTTTCAAGGCTTATTAGTATGTGAGCAGATATCGAGTGCAAAATCATACCACGCACAATTACAGCAGATGGGTCAAGTCAGCTCCTATATCGTCACCTCCAGAGCCGATTTAGATGTGCAGTCACGTACCCAAGATCCAGTTGATATTTTGATTTTTCCGGATACGCATATGATTGACCATCATAATCCTTGTTATGCGGTGCTCTATTTAGATAAAGTTTTATCACAGCATGATTTAATCTATACCATGACTCATGTGAATGCTTTATCAGCATATAAAAAGTTTGGTTATATTATTGATTATTCAGGTCAAGTCTCGAGTTTAGACATGGATCAAGAAGAAGAATATATAAAAGAGTTGGATCCGAAAAGTAAAAGCCTTAAAGATATTTGCCGCTCTTTTAGAGTTGAATATGAAAGGTTACCTGACTTGTATCAAGCAATTTGGCATAGTTTTACGGATTGTACACTTGAGAGCTCTGATCAGGCACTTGTTGCTGCTTTATCACCTAAAACAGAGTGGATAGACACACAGTGGATTGATTTACGTGCTAAAAAAAGAGAACATTTTTATGCAACCTTTGATGCCTTTACCCATTGCTTACATATAGCTTATGCTTCATCTACTTATCATCAAGATCATTTGTTTGATGAAACGTCGCCTGAATATAGAGGTACACTTAGACAACATTACCAACAAACATGGTTACGTATGTTGGAGATAAACCAGCAAACTCGAGAGGAGGCGAAAGAGCCGCAAGATCCATATACTATCTCAGCGAATAGTGCATTCAAACAAAAGCATATGCATCAGATTGTTCAAGATCCGCAGCACATTCCCTCTTCTACACGTCTTGCATATTTGGACGAACAAAAGGCACCGTCTCTTGAGCAACAAATGCAACAGCTTATACATCGTATTACAGAAAAGATTAAGCATGATTTTGAATATGATCGTTATGCACAAGATTACTTTTCTGAATCACTGAGAGTGTTACAAGAGCAAATAAAGAGCTTGGTTTTTGCACCAGAGAAGCATTATCAGCTTCTTATTGATTTCGAGGTTCAAGTTCAAAATAAAGACATCCATGATTTGCCTGAAGCGCTTAAAGAGCACCAACAAGCACGCATTTATTTTGGTTTATTTAAACAGTACTTTGCACGAGAAGATATCGAAGCTGATGTCCCGCATGAAGCAAAACTCACAGAACTTGCTTTTCATATGGATCAAGTCGTGCAGCAAGCTATACAAGAATTTTCTGTTGTGCCTGCGGAAATGGAAAAATATGTGCGCCGCCATTTGGTTGTACCTTTGTTTGATTGTTTGGGCAAAGAAGGAGCGCAGACCATTTTGTCTGATGTGTTGGCGCTGTTACGTAAGTTATCTTAAGTTTTTTTGGTGAAATGCATTAAACGTGATAGCATGCGTCTTCATTTTTATTGGTTAAAGATTCAATATGTTGCTACGTCATAAGAACATTATCTTAGGTATTTCAGGCGGCATTGCTGCCTATAAAACACCTGATTTAGTACGTCGTTTACGTGATGAAGGTGCCGAGGTGCGTGTCGTCATGACGCAAGGTGCATCATCTTTTGTTACTCCTTTATCATTAGAGGCTGTATCAGGTTATTCTGTTACATCTGAGATCCTTGATCGACAAACAGAGTCTGCGATGAGTCATATTGATTTAGCCCGTTGGGCTGATGTATGTTTGATTGCACCTGCCACTGCGCAAATCATAGCTAAAATAGCACATGGTTTTGCTGATGATTTGCTCACGACTTTACTTTTGGCTACAAAGGCGCCTGTTGTGATTTGTCCAGCTATGAATATGCATATGTACCAGCACCCAGCCGTACAGCATAATGTGGCACAACTTCAAGCACGAGGATGTACTCTTGTGGGGCCTGCTGAAGGTGTACAAGCTTGTGGTGATGTCGGGCCTGGTCGCATGGTTGAACCTTTAGACATTATACAAGCGCTATCACAACAGTTCGAGCCTTTAATATTGCAAGGAAAAAATGTACTCATTACAGCAGGTCCTACACAAGAGGCTTTAGATCCTGTACGTTATGTATCGAATCATAGTTCTGGAAAAATGGGGTTTGCTTTAGCTGAACATGCAGCACGCTTGGGCGCAACTGTGTATTTAGTGACAGGAAGAGTACATTTACCTACACCTTCAGGTGTGAAGCGTATCGATGTGGTGTCTGCCCAAGATATGCTCAGTGCTGTAATGGACTATGTAGATCAAGCTGACCTATTTATCGGTTGTGCTGCGGTTGCAGATTACCGCGCTGCCGATGTGCAGCCAGAAAAAATAAAGAAATCAGCGTCTACTTTGCACTTAGAGCTTGTTAAAAATCCAGATATCATTCAAACCGTGGCGGCTTTACCTCGAAAACCTTTTACTGTTGGATTTGCTGCTGAAACGACACAATGCGAAACCTATGCAAAGGATAAATTGGTATCCAAGAAGCTCGATATGATCGCGTTAAATAATGTATCGCAACCTGAACAGGTTTTTGGTCATGATGATAATGCGTTAGATGTGTTTTGGCATGATGGTAGCCAAAGTTTGCCCAGAACATCGAAGTCTGCATTAGCCTTGCAGTTATTACGTTTGATTTCACAACGTTGCTTGCAGTGAAGCACTCTTGAGGTACTAAGCGCTTCATCTGTGCAAGCTATTAATAAGCGTAACGCAGTTTGAGTTGCTCTGGATACGGGTTGAGATAGACCTGATTTTCAATGTAAGGTATCGGGAATTCGAGCAGATAGTGCTTGATCAAAGTGAGCGGCACAAGCAAAGGTACAAGACCTTGGCGATATTTCATGATGGTCTCGGATAACTCTTCCTTTTGAGCCTTAGTTAAATGCTTTTTAAAGTAACCTAGTATGTGCTGCAAAGTATTAGTGTGCGTTTTTTTTGTTGGCTTTTGTGCAAGAGCTTCCATAAATAAAGCAAGATAAGCGTCACATGTTGCATCTATATCTTCAATCAAGGCGGTAAGCTGGCCGAGCTTTTTATAGAGTACAGGAGAGTGCGACATAATCAGATATTTATAACGACTATGAAATGCGATTAAAGCTTTTTTCGTGACAGGCTCATGACGCAAACATTGCCAGCTATGATAAGCAAAAAGCCGAGTAAAAAAGTTTTCTCTGAGAATCAGATCATGGGTGCGTCCATCTTCTTCAACAGGAAGATGAGGGTGCTGTTGCATGAGGTGTCGCGTAAACACACCTGTGCCAGACTTGGTTGGACTACCTCCTTTGGCGCTGTACTCTAAAACACGCTCCATACCACAAGAAGGTGATTTTTGACAGACAATGTAGCCACTGAGGTAATCGAGCTCTCGAGCTTTAGTATGGCTAAATGTATTTAAATCTTGCGTCACATCTAAACGCCCATCACGTGTTTGCACGAGAATATCTTGGTCTTGTTTGACTAAACGGATAGCTGGTCTTGGTGTGCCCATACCTATGGCCATTTCTGGGCATATGGATACAAATTCGACGTGCTTTGTCATTTCATGAATACAGAAAGCGGAAGACTTGTGTCCTCCATCGAAGCGCACTTTTTCTCCAAGCAAGCAACTACTTATACCTACCTGTATTATATTGGGGTTAAACTTATTCATGTTCATCCTATGGATATGCGACGTGAAAATAAGCAAACTATGCTTGGTGTCATACTACACAGCATGTCATGTTTGGGGTTTTGAATTATACCATAAAGCCATAGGATGGCCATTGCAAGCACTTTACCTATGATCGGCACCGCGCAGAACAAGCATTTTAATCGGCTTTTAAAGATGAAGACTGCTGCACCCAAATTAGCTCATCGACATTGTATCCTTTTGCTTTAGCCTCAAGTATAAATTTTTGCTTCAGTGCCGAAGACACTTGTGGTGTACGTGCCAGTAGCCAGAGGTAGTTTTTGTTATAACCACTGACAAAAGCATACTGATAATTGGCATCATCAAGATTAAAAATAATATAGGAGCTATAAAAAGGTCTAAAAAAAGAGACTCTTAAATGACCCACATCATTTTGGTCGACAAAATAAGCACGACCTTTTGCTTCATTCCACGCATGATCATCTTTATCAAAGCCGCGATTGATAACGTCTATACCGCCATCGCTACGTAAACGATAACGCGCAGAGACCTGCTCTAAGCCTCTTTCAAAGGCATGATCTAATCTTGCTATTTCATACCAAGTACCTAAGTATTTGTTTAATCTAAATTTTTGTACAGGCTCTATGCCTTCAGGCTTACTGAGACAGCTTGTGAGCAATAAAAGTGTTATAACTAAACATATGTTTTTCATAGGATCTTAAGTCATGCATTGATTCGATATGATGTTCTATTTTAATATAGTATGCTTGTTATTTAAAACTATTTGTGTAAAACCAGGCCAAACAAAGGAGAGATGTAGTGCAATACAAACAATATAAGAAAAAGTGGATAGGAATTTTATGTTTTTGTTTTATAGCACTTCAGCCCGTATATAAAGCTTGCGCCGATCCTACTGATACGCTCGAGGTTGTTGAGCCTGAAAAAGAGAGAGGCTGGAGACTTCGATACTTAATGGTTATTTTGGCTTTGGCTTTTAATCATCCTATTATGATGTAAAGGAAAGTACTTTACCAAGTCCATTTGATGTGAAGGGCTGGTTGTTGTTCTATGACAGTTGGACTTAGTTCAAATTGATACCAAGTCAGGCTGACCATTTCAGCCCCTAAAGTACATCCAAGCAGATTAAAAGCCATGTCGCTCCAAGAAAAAATATTGTCGGGTTGGCCTGAATCATAGAGCTCTTTGAAGGCACCTGCACTTAAACAAAAGCCATAACTTATGGGACGGCTTTGTACCATCAAATGAGAAGATGCGCCAAGGAGCGAAGAGACCAGTATATGTTTTTGCTCATCCTTTGCTATGGCTAAACATGAGCAAGGGATGATTGTGCACAGAAGAGTGGTTATAACTCGTAAGAGAAAAGGATGTACCATCATCGTACGAAGAAGACTCCTATGCATTGTAAGCATCATTGCAACATGAAAAGTAAGAGCTGTGTTCATGTGTTGCAGAGAACTGCTCATATTGTTCGTATATTGCTTAAGGTATGAGCAGGGACATGGATGCTTTAGGCTTAATTTGTAGTCTCTTGTTGAGATACATGCTTTTTGGCTGCTTCAATGCGCCTTTTGATCAATTCGTGTTCATCAAAGTTTTGATACTCTTGATGTACACCTTGCTTTTTCAAGCCCTCATAATAACCTTCGAGCTGTTCAAGCTGCTCAATAGTAGCCTGATTCAGTGCATTGATATCTAAAATAAAATATTCACCATTGATCATAGGCATAGCTCAGACTCCTTTTAAACATGAAAGGTTAAAAAATGAACTGTTTAACAAACATAGCAAAGAATTGTATTGTACTCAAGTTACTTAATTGAATTAAGACATGCTTGGGAGATGGTCAATAAAGCCAATATGCTCAGGAGAAAAGTCGAATAAAGTATAAACTTCAATCCATTTTTATACTCACAGTTGAGTAGATATATCTTGATGGTTTTTTTAAAGTAGTGAAAAGACAAAGTATGTAAAATATACAGAAAAAAGCAGTTTCTGAATCCCTTCTTTGTGCTGCTGCATGGTTAACAAAAAACAATAAATATTTTTTTTAAGTAAATTTTTGCTTTATTTTTACGCGCAAGAAATTGTCAAGGGCAACAAAAAATGACAGATTTCATGGTTTAGTTCACACTCAAGAACTGGTTTTATTTGTCTAAAACCTCTTACCTCATATAATAAATAAAAAGGATATAAGATGTTTAAAAAACATGCTTTAGCACTTGCTCTTTCTGGAGTTCTACTTTCTTCTTTTTCGCCTGTAGCGCACGCTCAAACAGCCGAATCAATAAACACAAGACTCAAAAATAACATACATTTGACTCAGCAAAGATGTCTTAGATCTTTTGCAGATGATTATCCTGTAAGTATTTCTGTAAATATTTCTGAACTCATCATCAAAGAAGCAGGAGCTCAGTGTTATACATTTAAAGCACCTGAAAACTATAAACAACCTGAGTCTGACTTAGTGGATATGTTTTTTAGTATCCACCCAGCCAGAGATCCAGATAAGAGAAAAGGTATTTTATTTCTTTACAAGGGCTCACCAAGTAGTTCAGCTGAAATGTATAGCACGATTTCAATTTTTCTGAAAAAATTACCTCAAAAGATTATTGATCAGTTTGATATTATAGGCCTTGACCCACGGGGTACAGGACAAAGTGCCTTTGCACATAATTTAGAAACATGTACTAATCCAGGTGAAACATCATCTCACTTTAAAGACAATAAGTTTGAATGTGACGTGACTGAGCTGAATTTTAAATCTTCCATAGGAACCCATGCTTTGGTTCAGGATATGGATAGATTAAGAGATATTTTGGGTGAGGAGAAGATAAGTTTCTTGGGTAGCTCATATGGTACTCGCGTTGGTGCTCTCTATGCCAGTAAATATCCTGAGCGTAGTCGCGCCATTATTTTGGATTCCCCCATGAAAGGTACATCCAATGATATGTTCTCTTGGGACACAGATAAACCAGATGGTACTAGAAAACATATGCAATACCTGCTCAAAAAGAGTGGATTAGCTAAAGAGGAAGGTTTACGTTTTCTCAAAAAGCTTGTGAACTCTGAGACGCAAGATATTACACCAGAGACTATGCAGCGATATCAAGATTACTTTATTTTCGACTATAAGCCGATTATGCAGGAGATCCAACCTGAAGTTATAGAAACATATAAACTCACAAAAATGACATTTCATGGAGACTATGTTGTTCTAAACAATGATAATAAAGCATCCGTACTTCCCAGAACACAACTGTTTGAACAAGTCACACGAGGTAGTAAGGCAAATATCATATATAGCAAGTTAATCGATGCCAATATGGGGCAGGCAGAGAAAAATAAGATCTTGAGAAATGTATTTCGGTTCTATACCGATGCAAATGCTGAAATAGCCCATGCATATATGCAATGGTTTGCAGAGCAAGGTGATACACGCATACGAGAGTACTTAAAAAGTCCCATAAGAATACATGCTATCAACAAAGCTATATTATGTACCGACCAAACACCTTATGAACAAGCCCAAGATAAGCTGAGCTATCAATATCATCCGAATATAGCTAAAAACCCTTTTAACATCAATAATTATTCAGCGGAACCTTTATGTACAGGGTGGGAGCGACTTGGAGAGACCGCACTAGATAGTGGGCCTAAACTTGGCAGCCTTGAAACACCTGTGCTTATTGTAGGTAGTGAGTTTGATGCATACACACCTATAACATGGTATCACGATATGAAAAGTGTATTCCCCAATGCTTTTTCTATTTTCATAAAAAACGGTATTGGCCACGCACCTTTATTTTATGGTGAGAGATTACCACTTTCTAGCAAAGAAAAGAAAACGCATTATTCAATGGATAAGTATGCAGAAAATTTTTTGCTGTATGCTGACCAACCTAATGCAAAAGGCTCACTTTTGCTCGGAGCCGATGCGCAGCAAGATACAGAGCGGTTAAAGCTTCAAGTTGGTCAAGAAATGACCTTGAATTATCATTTGCATAAAAGTGTTGGCCCGGAAGCAAAGTTTTATGAGCGTGTAAAACGGACTTGGTATAAACAGCTTAAGAGAGCTAAAAAAGTAAACTCGAGAAAGTATTAAGATAAGACTTTTTCTATAGGTGATAATAATTCATAAATAATTCATAGACACCCATCATATTGTTTAATAGCAAGGTTATCTTCAGCAAACCTAAATCAATGTGTTCCTCTTGGGTGTCTTGTTTCTTCTTATTGTTTCTTCTTTTATTTTTTAGG
>DDNL01000092.1:4016-13376 GCA_002341165.1 Shewanellaceae bacterium UBA2521 | reverse complement strand
TATTTCCTCTATTTCCTCTATTTCCTATATTATTTTCTTTATTTCCTATATTATTTTCTTTATTTTCTTTATTTTCTTTATTTTCTTTATTTCCTTTATTTTATTTATTCTTTATAATGGCAATTTTAAGATAAGAGCATGATATTTATATGAATTTCAGAAAAGATATAAATGGTTTAAGAGCAATTGCTGTTATAGCCGTCGTTTTATTTCATTTCAATGCAAATTGGTTACCCGGCGGATTTGCTGGCGTTGATGTATTTTTTGTGATTTCTGGTTTTTTAATGACTGGGATCATTTTTAGAGGACTTGAGCAAGATAACTTTTCTATCATGCGCTTTTATGTCGCACGTGCGAATAGAATTATTCCTGCTCTCGCTTTTTTATGTGTGTGCTTATCAATATTCGGTTGGTTTTACTTAATACCAAGTAACTACAAAGTACTAGGAAGAGATATTGGAAGCAGTATAGGCTTCATATCTAATATGATATTTTGCTTGGAGATGGATTATTTTGCACCAAACTCTAAGGAAAGGTGGCTTCTACACACTTGGTCTCTATCTACCGAATGGCAATTTTATATTATTTATCCGCTAATACTGTGTGTTATGAACAAATTTATGTCTGTAAAAACCATGAAATCATACATTTTCTTTGGTGCAGTCATTGGGTTTATTGGATGTGTTTACGCAACTTATACATGGCCTAGAATAGCATATTTTATTTTTCCTACAAGAGCATGGGAGATGATGCTGGGTGGTATAGCTTATCTTTTTCCTTGGGAGTTAAGTAACAATAAGAAAAAGTACATAAAATGGATTGGATTAGGGCTTATCACTATATCTTACATCTTGATTTCAGAAGACAATCCATGGCCTGGTTATTTAGCTATGTTACCGGTCATAGGTGCATATCTTGTCATTCAGGCACATGATGAGTATAGTATTTTTGCGCAAAATAAGTTACTTCAATGCATAGGTACTTGGTCATATTCTATATACCTTTGGCACTGGCCTCTTGTGGTTGCAATCTACTACTTTTCTTTAAATGAGAATTTCATATATATTGGTCTCGTCCTTTCAGTCATATGTGGTTATATCAGTTATAAATATATAGAAAGTATCAAGTTTAAAAGCGATTTCGGGCATCCTGTCGAATATTTTAATTGTAAGCCGATATATATCGTACTAGCTATAGGTGTACTTGGATCTAGTATATTTTTAACATCTGGATCACTTTGGCATTACCCAGTGAAAATTCAAAGTTTATATCAAGATGGATTATCTACGCATATGAAAAAAGGAGGATGTAATAAAGGAGCAGCCAATAATATAGATCCCAATTGTAAGAATATAAAAGCGATCATAATTGGTGATAGCCATGCTGCAACCCTTGCACTAAGTTTAAGAAATGCTCTTATTCAAGAAAATGATTTGTTGAATTTTGCCAAACCAGGATGCTTCATTGTTAAAGGCTTCTCTCTCAACGGGGATACCATGTGTAGTGAACACATAACTTCCGTATATAAAAAGTTAGATGAATACATAGAAATCCCTGTTTTTATAGATAATAGATTTAATTTATATATAGATGGTAAAAATGAAGTTCATGAAAAAGAAAACCTCAAAATTACAAGACATATACCTCAAACTGAGCATATCAAGGAAAGATCTGAGCTTTACAAAAAAATCATGACGGAAGCCTATAAAAATGCAATTTGTGACATATCTAAAAAGCACCCTACTTATATCATGGAACAAACCCCTGAATTAAAATTGCAAGTACCTGTGGAAATGTCTAAAAGTATTTTGATTTATAGCAAAACAAAACAGATCAAAATTACATTAGCCGAATTTAATCAAAGAAATCAAAAATTTTATAAAATGGCTAAGGAGCTAGAGCACGAATGCAATGTTAAACTTGTTCGTACAAAACATCTTTTCTGTGACGATCAATTTTGCTACGGCGATGATCAAGGTAGACCTTTATATTTTGATGACGATCATTTAAATGAATACGGTGCATCTAGAATCACGCCTATATTTAAAGAAATTATGTCGCACCACCAATAGTCATTGAGACTTAATATATAGCCAAACACTCAGGTAACATTTAAAAATCTCGACTGCTAGCTTAAGTTACAAAAATTTCTTGAGCTAGCTTATTCGGCGATCACACCGAATCAGTTACGTAAATGATTACTATGTAAAACTATCGTTACTCATCGTACACCAAAGAGCCAAACTAACACAAGAAAGCACATAAAAACAGAGATGTATGTTATGGTGTGTTTTTTGGCGAAGAGTCTTCAAAATCCGTTTCCTTCACGGGAGTGGCGGTTCAAGTCCGCCCTCTGGTACCATATCTAAATCCTTGTTTCTCAAGGTATATATTCCAAAAATCCTTTTTTAAATATTGATTCCCTACCCTCGATCTACCCTATTTCAGGTGTAATTGGGTGTAACAGGCGAAAAATCGGCGAAATCAAAAAAATTTTACTACGTATCCGCTAATATCTATCTCATTGAATCAATAAAAAATAAATACAAAAAATCGGGTCTTTTTCAGGCGTAAAAAAATCAAAAAGAGATAAAAAGATAAAGGCAAAAAAAGGATAAGCACTTTTCAAGAGCAAAGCTATCTCACTCCATAATCTGACAGCTTTTAAATTTATCATTCATGGTTTTTCTATATCTTTCGAAATAGATACCCATGCAATGCATAGTACCCATTTCATTAACTTTGACAACTCATCGATTGGGTATCTTGGTTTATCTCTCTTGAGAGTAAAATGGGTGTATTAGGATTTAATTTTGTTACGAAAAACCTTCAAAGCTCATCAGCTTAAAAGCTATGGATATTCAAGTCGGTCTTATGATCAAGCACCACAATTATGATATTTTTTATCAATGCATAAAGCTGCTAACTCTTGAGCTTTATTTACTTCATTTGTTGGCATTTTTTGAGCGATTTGATCTCGCTCTTTTGCTGCCTCAGTATGGCCATTATATGCTGCAAGATTGATCCACATATGTGCATACACCTTATTAATTGCAACGCCATGCCCTAATTCATACATATGAGATAAGTTTCTTTGAGCCCATGCGTGACCTTGCTCTGCTGCAAGTGTATACCAGACCACTGCCTTTTTATAACTCTGTAAAACACCTTGGCCGTATTCATAGCTCACCCCTAGATTATTTTGTGCAGATATATGACCTTGCTCTGCTGCAAGCTTATACCACTTGAACGCCTCTTTATAATCTTGTGCAACACCTTTTCCTTCATCATACATAAAACCTAAATTATATTGAGCCCACACATAACCTTGCTCCGCTGCAAGCCTATACCACTTAATAGCTTCTTTATAATTTTGTGGGATGCCTTGCCCCCTAACGTACATGAATCCTAAATTATATTGTGAAACTACATGCTCTTGCTCTGCTGCAAGCTTATACCACTTGAACGCTTCTTTATTATCTTGTGCAACACCTTTTCCTATATCGTACATAAAACCTAAATTATATTGAGCCCACACATCACCTTGCTCTGCTGCAAGCTTAAACCACTTAACAGCCTCTTGATCATTTTGCGAAATACCTTTGCCTTTTGCATACATAAAACCTAAGTTATTTTGAGCACTTGCATTTCCTCGCTCTGCCGCAAGCCTATACCACTTAATAGCTTCTTTATCATTTTGTGATATGCCTCGGCCTTTTTCGTAGCTCACTCCTAAATTATTTTGAGCTCTTGCATTTCCTTGCTCTGCTGCAAGCTTAAACCACTTAACAGCTTCTTTATCGCTTTGCGAAAGACCCTTGCCCTTTGAGTACATCAAACCTAAGTTAGTTTGCGCTTCTGCATGACCTTGCTCTGCTGCACTCATATACCACTTAAAAGCTTCTTTATCATTTTGCGAAACACCTTTACCCTTTGCGTACATCAAACCTAAGTTAGTTTGCGCTTCTGCATGACCTTGCTCTGCTGCAAGCTTGTACCACTTTATAGCTTCTTTATCACTTTGTGAAACGCCTCTACCTTTAACATACATGAACCCTAAATTACTTTGCGAATCCACATGACCTTGCTCTGCTGCAAGCTTAAACCACTTAACAGCCTCTTTATCATTTTGCGAAACGCCTTGCCCCTCATAGTACATTAATCCTAAAAGATATTGCGAATCTACATTTCCCTGCTCAGCTGCAAGCTTATACCACTTAAAAGCCTCTTTATCATTTTGCGAAACACCTTGGCCTATATAGTAGATAAATCCTAATAAACTCTGCGCATCTATATAGTTATGCTGTATCGCTAAAGTTCGTAAGATAGGTAAGGCCTGTTTGTAATCTTCTTTTTTTATTGCCTGCAACGCAACATTAAAAGTGTCATCTATAGAAAAGTTTTTTTTAGCGTAGGCTGATAAGCATAAAACAAAAAAAAAAGATAAGATTAAAAGTAGCTTTTGCATAATCGATCTTATATCCATATTGAGTTAAATTTCCTTGATACTTAAAATTCGGAAAAACGCAGCCACCAGCACACATCGAAAGAGTTAAGGGAATGATTGCCATGTAAAGCAACCATTAGCTATCGTACATTAAAGAACCAAACAAACGCAAGAAAGCACATCTAAACAAAGAAGCATGTTAAGGTGTAACTTGTTCTTGCCATTTGTGTTTGTGGTATCTTTTCAACTAATGGAGTAGTAATTTCAATATGGAAATTCTTGTATCACATATTACACATATAGATAATATCAGCAGCATCATCTCGCATTCATGCTTATGGTCTGATGCAAGGCGCTTAGAACTCAACGTAACAAATCGAAACATAGGCTACAGGCATATTAAGCGACGACGCTTGGAAAGGCCTGTACAAGTTGCTGCTTTAGGCACTATCGGCCATTATGTTCCTTTTAACTTTTGTCCACGCTCTGTAATGCTATATGTTATTCACACAGGGCATGATGATTTTAACGGTGGACAAGAAAAAATTATTCATTTGGTAAGTAGTGTGAACTCTATACGTAAAATAAATAGTAATTGCTTTTTTACTGATATCCACGCAGACTTAGATTATGCTGAGCAAATAGATGATTTTAGTAGGATTAAAGAGTTGAATTTAAAAAGAATTACAACAGAGCAATATTGGACTTATTTTAAAGAAGAAAAACAAGCAGAGTTTTTAGCGTATGATTCTGTAAAGTGGTCAGCAATACAATCTATAGGTGTGAAATCTGATTTGATAGCTACTGAAGTTCACACATTACTTCAATTATCACAACATAAGCCTAATGTTTTAGTTAAGCCAAATTGGTATTATTAGATATTATGATTCGTTATCAAACAGGCAACATATTGCACGATCAAGCTGATGCTATTATAAATACTGTCAACACCGTAGGTGTTATGGGTAAAGGTTTAGCATTACAATTTAAAAAAGCCTTTCCTTATAATTTTAAAGTGTATAAAAATGCTTGCGATCAAAAACTATTCACAATAGGAAATGTTTTAACCGTCCCTGTAAATTCAATAACCCCACCCTTTTATATCATTAACTTTCCGACCAAGTCACATTGGAAAGGAAAATCTAAATTGGAATATATTCAGCAAGGATTAGAAAGTTTGAAAGCCGAAGTAAAGCGATTAGAACTCAAATCCGTTGCTATTCCTGCTTTAGGAAGTGGTTTAGGTGGCTTACCTTGGCAACAAGTTGAAGAATTACTCATAAAATCTTTAGCGGATTTACCTGATATTGATTGGATAATTTATCCACCACAAGAATATCCTACAGTCGAGGACGCTTCAAAAAAAAGTCGCCCTAGTATGACAGTAGGAAGAGCTGCTATTTTAGGATTAATGTATCAATATACTTCAACAGGTTTTTGTTATCAGTTATCTTTGTTGGAAGTACAAAAGCTCGTATATTTCTTGACTGTCATTGGTGAACCGTTAAATAAAGTTGTATTTCAAAAGCACTATTATGGACCCTATGCGGATGTATTACGTCATGTGTTTGAGAGAATGGAAGGGCATTTTATTACGGGTTATGCGGATGGTAAGAATAGTCCTGAAACACAGATAAAATTAAAGGGTGACATAGCTAAAGAAGCTTTTGATTATCTTGAAAAGCATATAGAAACTAAGCATCGCTTTGATAGAGTTGCTCAACTTATTGAAGGGTTTGAGTCTCAAAATGGTATGGAGCTACTTTCAACAGTACATTGGGTCGTAACACAAGAGCTAGCAGGTGAAAAATTTACAAGTGATGAGTTGATAAAGGTGGTTCATAATTGGAATCAAAGAAAAGCAGCTATGAAGCCTCAGCATATTATTGCTGCTTTTCATCGGCTTCAAGAGCAAGATTGGTTAAGTAAAAAAGCACCATCTATATAACTAATAAGGACTTGATAAACACTCATTAGAGTTGTACCTTTCAACTTAGGGCAATCTCGTTTAGCTAAAATATCGTCTATATCTTTTATTCCAGCTAACTTAACTTCACATTTTTTGATTTTTAAATTTAAAAATCACTTCTTCCATAAAGACATACCTTTATTATCGAAACTTGGAAAAACTCAGCCACCAGCAAGTAAGAGTGCTGGTAGCTTATGAGATATTACATTTAATGACGATTCATGAATAGACCTTCTAATCTATCAACATTCTTATTATGTTTTTCAACGCAGTTAGCACCCAAAGCCATCGAAACAATCCAACATATCATTGGTATTATTACAGTAGAATAAGTAAGAAAGCATAATAATGATAAGAAGATAGCACCCGCTATTGAAGAATAGAGAAGACCTAAAGGACCAAAGAAAAATGTCAATAAAAATGAAACCGATGACGACTTTTTATTAAGATTCATAGTAAGACTTGCACCACTCCTTTGTTATCGAAAATTTGGAAAAACTCAGCCACCAGCACACATCGAAAGAGTTAAGGGAATCATTGCTAAGTTAAGCAATAGTTAACTATCGTACAGCAAAGAGCCAAACAAACGCAAGAAAGCACACCTAAACAAAGAAGCATGTTAAGGTGTGTTTTTTGGCGAAGAGTCTTCAAAATCCGTTGCTAACGCGGCGTGGCGGTTCAAGTCCGCCCTCTGGTACCAAATCTTAAATCCTTGTTTCTCAAGGTGAATTTTCCTAAGATCCTTTTTTAAATATTTATTCTCTACCCTCGATCTATTCCCTTTTAGGAGTAATTAGGAGTAACTGGGTGCAATTGGGTGTAACAGGCGAAAAACCGGCGAAATCGAATACACTTCAAATTAAATTTGAGTACACATCAGACCTAAAACCTATATAAAGCGCTCATGCAGTGGACGCAAGGCATAAAAGTCACAACAACCTTTCATGTTTTTGACGTAAACCAATCAAGTGCAAAACAGCATCATCATATATAGCTCTTTTATTTCATATCAATGCAAATTGGTTACCCGGCGGATTTGCCGGCGTTGATGTATTTTTTGTGATTTCTGGTTTTTTAATGACCGGAATCATTTTTAGAGGACTTGAACAAGATAACTTTTCTATCATGCGCTTTTATGTAGCGCGAGCAAATAGAATTATTCCAGCACTCGCTTTTTTATGTGTCTGCTTATTAATATTCGGTTGGTTTTATCTTATTCCTATTGATTATCTTGCATTAGGAAAGCATGTTGGAAGCAGCATAGGATTTTTATCCAATATCGTTTATTGGAGAGAATCCGGATATTTTGATGTTGCATCGAAAGAGAAATGGCTTCTACATACTTGGTCTTTATCTGTTGAGTGGCAATTTTATATTATCTACCCTCTTTTACTTGTTGCGATGAAAAGGTTGATGTCTATCAAAGCAATGAAGTCATGCATCGTGCTAGGTACAATTGTAGGCTTTATAGGGTGCATTATTGCAACTTATAAATGGCCTCATGCAGCATACTATTTATTACCCACAAGAGCATGGGAGATGATGCTTGGTGGCATTGCTTACCTCTTCCCTTGGAACTTATCTGATAACAGGAAAAAAGCCATTGAATGGGTAGGATTAAGCCTCATATTGATATCTTACATTTTCATTTCAGAAGATAACCCATGGCCAGGTTATCTAGCTTTGCTTCCTGTCATAGGTGCATATTTCGTCATTCAAGCACATAATGAGCATAGTGTTTTTGCGAAAAATAAGTTACTTCAATATATAGGTACTTGGTCATATTCTATATATCTTTGGCACTGGCCTCTTGTAGTTGCAATCTACTATTTTTCTTTGCAAAAGAATTTTATGTATGCTGGCCTATTATTATCTATTGCGTGTGGATACTTAAGTCATAAATATATCGAGTCTCTTAAATTTCATTATTTAAAACCATACTTTAAATGCAAGCCAATATGTATTATTTTAGTGGCCGGTGTTCTAGGAAGCGGAGTGTTTTTGATAAGTAATACACTTGGGTACTATCCAGAAGAAGCTCAAATGCTTTTTAAAAGTCGTTCAAAAGACCATATGAGTAAAGGAGGATGTATTCTGAATGACACAAACCAGTATAAATGCCCAGATGATATAGATGTTAAAGCTATACTTTTAGGTGATAGTCATGCTCAATCTATGGGCTTAAGCCTATCTAAGGCTATGGGTTCAGAAAAAAATATTATTAATCTGGCAAAAAGTGGTTGTTTTACTGTAAAAAACTATTACCTTCCAGATGATGACTCATGTGGTAAACATGTGGCAAAATCATTAAAAATACTAGAAGGGTATGATGGTATACCTGTTTTTGTAGATAACAGATTTGGACAATATATTTTAGGTAAAAATGAACCCCATAAACCTAAACCGATCCCGAAGATTCCAAAGATTGCACACCTACATCACAGAAATGCTGAATATCAAAAGGTAATGATACAAGCTTATAAAGAGTCTCTTTGCCACATCGCACTCAATCATCCTGTCTATCTCATGGAGCAAACTCCTGAACTAAAGTTAAAAGTACCTAAAGAAATGTTAAAAAGCTTTTTTTACAAAGAGAGAAAAAAACGAGTTAAAATATCATTAAATGAATATAATCAAAGAAATAGTTTATTTTATAAAATAGCTAAAGAACTTAAGAAAGAATGTAATATAACGTTAATAAGTACAAAGCATCTGTTCTGTGACGATCAATTTTGCTACGGAGATTATCAAGGTAAGCCTTTATATTTTGATGATGATCATTTAAATGAATATGGTGCCTCTAGAATCACGCCTATATTTAAAGAGATTATGTCTCACTACCCATAATCATTGAAAAATAAAACGTTACCAAACACTCAGGTAACATTTAAAAATCTCGACTGCTAGCTTAAGTTACAAAAATTTCTTGAGCTAGCTTATTCGG
>DDNL01000092.1:1002-3760 GCA_002341165.1 Shewanellaceae bacterium UBA2521 | reverse complement strand
CCAAACACTCAGGTAACATTTAAAAATCTCGACTGCTAGCTTAAGTTACAAAAATTTCTTGAGCTAGCTTATTCGGTGATAACACCTAATAAGTTACGCAGATGGTTACTATTTAAAGCAACCGTTAAACACCGTACAGCAAAGAGCCAAAAAAACACAAGAAAGCACAAAAGAACAAAGAAGCATGTTAAAGTGTGGTTTTTGGCGAAGAGTCTTCAAAATCCGTTTCCTTCACGGGAGTGGCGGTTCAAGTCCGCCCTCTGGTACCAAATCTTAAATCCTTGTTTCTCAAGGTGTATATTTCCAAAATACTTTTTAAAAATTGTCTATCCTACCCTAGAAGATCTATTCCCTTTTGGGAGTAACTGGGAGTAAATATGTGCAATTGGGTGTAACAGGCGAAAAAAAAGCGAAATTAAAAACACTCTGCACTGTATTATCTACAACCTATCTTATTGAATTTAAAAAAAATAATAGACAAAGTATATATCTCGATAAAGCTTAAAATCATCACTCAACAACCAAATCCTCCATAATGAAGTAAGATAAAAAATTGATTCTAAGAATCTAAAAATGGATAATCGTTTCATATAATTATTTATAAAGAATATGGTCTCATGAATATTAAACATTGCTTGATAGTTTTCATAACGATTTTATTTATCATATTTTTAAGTCAATTTAATTTCAACAGCTTGAATTTTCTCCGTGTACATCATTTTGGGTTGATTTGTCGAGATCATATTTGTGTAGAAAATGTAAAAGATCATGCAGCACTGCATGAATTATTTGAAAAAAGTCTTCATCAATTACAAGCTAGAGAACTCGATCTAGAATATTCTGATATAGGAATTTTTGTTTTTTGTGAAAGTCAAAATTGTTACACTCAATTTGGTGGAGGGAATGATATTGCTATATCATATCCTTGGCTTGGAACAGTCATCTCTCATAAAGCATGGAATCAGACTATTGTTACACACGAATTGATACACTTAATCCAGTATAAACACTTTGGTCCTTTACATACGATGCTACTGCCAGAGTGGTTTAGAGAAGGAATGGCCTATGCTTTAAGCGGCGCTCCAAAAGAAGATATTCCTTCAAAATACCATGCCGGTGTATATCTTTATCAAAAGATGGTTAGATCAGATTAATCTTAACAAAATAATCAATCAAATAATCAGTACATGACATCCATTTCAGCGACTTTAATAGTTCATATGATGAGGACTTTGCTTTTTGTTTAACCGTTGAAGTCTCAAATAAAAATCTTAATATCATGATAGCTCATGGTTCAATGTACATGTAACGTGTCTTATTTTTTACTGGATAAAAACAGAAAAAATAGAGAAAGACGAATAAATAACTATGAGTTAAATTTTAAGTAAGTTGATGTCTTAATATTAAAAAAAGCGCATAGAGCGCCTTCAAATGATTGCGAATATTATTTTTTAAATTAAAGCTTGTGCATAAATACCGAGTACACCGAGTTCTTTTAATTTAATCATCATCATAGGCGTTGCCATGTTTTCATAGCCCAACTTGCGTTTAATATTGGTAATGACGTTACTTACTGCTGTTTCAGAGCATTGGTGCTTGTATGCAATATCTTTCTTTGTGAAGTTAAATAACAGATATTCGATATACTGTTGCTCCTTCGTCGTTAAAATTAAGTTACCACGAAACTTAGATTTATCATACACAATTTCAGGAGCTCCAGAACATTGATCAAACTTATTCTTTGCTAAATCATAAGCCTTGATATCCGTAAAGATTGATGTTTTATTTTTTACCCAACGACTTACTTTATAAGATAAATTGAACAAAGATTTATTCATAAAAATTTGGTCGATATTAGATAACTCTTTTTGCGTCACCACACCAAACAGTTCAAACCCAAAATTATCTCTACGACAAAATAGAGTTTTATAAGAATCAGGTTGAGTTTGCTCTAAATTATTGTAAGCAGACTTAATAACACTATTGTTAGGTAAAATGAAACAGCCTTCATTCAGAAGGTTAATACCAGAAATATCTAAGTCTTTTTCATGAAATTCGCTACGCCATGCAAGATTTGAAGAGCTGCCCAAATATTTATTTTTCTGAATATCAAAGTACATATAACCTACTTCACTTGTAAGATGATCGACTTTAGATTGTCTCCAGTCTTCAAGATGTTGGCTAAAAGCACTCATGTTTTTCAGGTGTATGCACTGACTAAATCTATCCATAGTAATTCCTTATTGTCACATATTGTGTAAACAAACAGAGCATCATCACGTTCTGCTCGAAGTGATGACTAAGCCCTATACGTTACAAAATAATAAAATTTAAGTAAAGGATTGTTTTTTTTCTTTTTTATAGATTTTAGATGAAGCGTGGCTGTGCTATCACAAAGGAAAAAATTAGAGAAAAAGCATACCAATTTATTCAGAATGCTTTTGCATAATCTAAAATACCTTAATTGTCAAATGCTTAAATAATTCTGGACTTCATTAGTTCTGCAACAGCAGCAAAAACAGGGGCGACAACAGAGTTACCAAACTGCTTATACGCTTGCATATCCGATACCGGTATTTTAAATTTTGATTCATTTGGTTTATCAAACCCCATTAATCTTGCACACTCTCTAGGAGTTAACCTTCTCGGCCTCTTCGATTGATTGTTTGCATCATAAAAATCAATGTCAGCTTTTTCCATATCCCAGCCATTATGATTGATCAATATTTCCGAGCCATCTTTATAATATCTAGCAGAT
>DDNL01000092.1:0-700 GCA_002341165.1 Shewanellaceae bacterium UBA2521 | reverse complement strand
CATCTTTATAATATCTAGCAGATAGAGTGCGAGTAACAACATCTTTTTGATTTGGGTTCACCAATCCAAAACCAAAACCATTTCCTTTTGCTTTATGCTTTTTTGCATAAAAATAAAGATATTCCCAAAGCCTTGGAGTAAGCGTATATTTATCTTCCACATCTGAATCTAATATCGATTGTAGTGATGGTCGAGATTCAGGAATTTTAATATCTTTTAAACTAAAACCACGAGAGCTTTTTAAATCTTTCCTAAAGCCAACCAGCACAATTCGTTCTCTATTTTGAGGCGTAAATAGACTTCCGTTGATCACTTTAGGGTCATGAGGTGTATCAAATTCCAAATCAGCAACATCATAACCAAGCTCATCTAATGTTTTCGTGATAATTTGAAATGTTTTACCTTTATCATGACTTTTCAAGTTTTTGACATTTTCAAGCAAGAATGCTTTAGGTCTTTTCGCTGCAATGATACGCGCAACATCAAAAAAAAGTGTTCCTTGAGTTTCACATTCGAATCCATGAGAGCGTCCCAATGCATTTTTCTTTGAAATACCAGCTAAAGAAAACGGCTGGCAAGGAAAGCCTGCTAACAATACATCATGGTTTGGGATCTTGCTGTCAATATATATTGCAGCTTCTTCTTCTGACGTGTGGTCGCACTGACTTAATGTAAGATCTCTAATATCTTCGTTAAAAAC
>DDNL01000038.1 GCA_002341165.1 Shewanellaceae bacterium UBA2521 | reverse complement strand
ATGATGATCACAAAGCACACAAAGCGCATAAAGAACATGAAGATCACAAAGCGCATAAAGCGCATAAAGCGCATAAAGCGCATAAAGAACATGATGGACATGATGCTCACAAAGCGCATAAAGAACATGATGGGCATGATAGCCACCAAGGTCATCATCATCTAGAGCCAAATCAAATTACGGCTTTTATGCTGGGTCTAAACAACAAAGTAGATACGTTTAACTTACAACGCCAAATTAATCAATACTCCAAAGAAGCTGTAATGGCTATCTTACCAGGCGTTGCTCTAACCAAACTATGGGGCATGATGAGTAGTATCGAACAAACTCTGGTGGTTATTTCATCTTTAGTACTCCTCTCAGCTTTACTCGGTATGAGCACTATGCTGCTTGCATCGCTTTCTGCTAGGCATCATGAGCTCTCTCTGATGCGTGCTATTGGCGCAGGCCCTCTTTTCATTTTATGTCTTATTCAACTAGAGGCTTTTATTATTACCTGTGCGGGAATTCTCCTTGGTTTAATCTTGTTATGTGTCACCTTAATGATCAGCAAAGATATGTTAGCCCATCAGTACGGTTTATTTATTGATCCTTACTTTTTTAATCATCACACACTGCTGATTTGTAGTGTAGTACTCATAGCCAACTCTCTTATTGCATTAATACCCAGTATCAATGCGTACAGAAAGTCTCTTGTAAGTGGCTTATCCATCCAGTAAATACAAAAAAAGCCCCTTTATACCAAGGGGCTTTTTATACAAGCATTCTTTACTTTTATAAAAATACAATATCTTGGGAATCACGAGGTAAAATAAACATTTCATCTTTAAAAGCAACCCCAAACCCTATAATAGTCACAGCAGCGCTTTTGGTATATCGAACATCACCTCGAGGCTCAATCTGAGATGTAGAAGAAATCATCACTTTCACATTTTGTCCCGCATCCGATATAACTTGCAAACGCCAGCCGTAAGGCAGTTCTGGTATCATTTTTTCCATCTTACCCTGCAGCCTTATCAGCTTACCTATGTGAGATTTATTTAAAGAGCTGCTACCTAGCTCGGTAATCTGAGGTTTGATACCTTGTTTATCTGAAATCAGTGTAACCGTCTTTGCCTGGAGCACAGTCATGCTGTATAAATCGGCAACAACACCTTCGACCTCAACTTGATCGCCTCTATTGAAGCTTTCTATTTTATCTGTCTTCACAAAGATACCGCCTGATTGACCTGATAAACCAAAACCTTTATCTAAAAATCCATCATAAAGACCTGGCTCGGACACAACAATCCCTAAAACACGAGCATCTGTTTTCACAGGTGCCGTTACCACTTGAGAGATTGGGTCATATTCTTTTTTATGACCCCAGCAACCTGTTAAACCTAAAACACAGACAACAGGGTAAACTAATTTTTTCATTTTATACATGCTTCATATCTCAAACTATGATCCATTAAACCATAACTTCTCAGGTTTAATTATCCGCTTAAATGTATTATCTCTATCGATTAAATGGTGCTTAATCGTACCTAGAATATGTAATGATAGACATAACAAAATAAATTGTGACAAATAAATGTGTAATTGTTGAGCAAATAATTCAATAGATGCCGAAGGCTCAACCAACCTTGGCAGTACAATACCATAAACAAAGAATAAGTCTTCATCTCTGGCATTCAAAACCACCCAACCCGATACCGGCATCAAAGCCAAAGACCAAAATAAAAGAATATGCACCACTTTAGCTAAGTACATTTCCCACAACGGAAAAGAGCGAATAATATTAGGCGTAGGTGTCATAAACTTCCACAAGATACGTATAACAAACAATACCATCAAAAAGATAGATAAAAACTGATGCAAATCATAAAGCTGATACTTTAAAGGTGAGCGTGGTAGAAGCTCCATATAAAAGCCCATACCTAATATCGTAAGAAAAAGTAAACCACCAATCCAGTGGTTAATGATGCTGATTATGCCATAAGATGAATTGGTATTATGTATCATAAATAAACCTTGTTGTGCTTCTCTAGAGTATAGTTTGGGAAAGCTTGCTCTTCAAAATCAAAAACACAATACTTTTCATACAATTTCTTTACCTTCAAGCAAACTTAAGATACCGTAGCACAATCAAAGAAATTGAAATAAAGGATTATTTTATGGCAACCTCTTACACACCTTTAAAATTTGACTTGGATGGAACACATACCTTACTCCAAGATAGCATATACCAATTTGCAAGAGACTTTATTGCACCTCAAGCTGAACAATGTGAACAAGATGGCCGTTTTTCTCGCGAGCTCTGGCAACAATTAGGTGAAATGGGATTACATGGCATCACAGTACCTACCGAGTCTGGTGGTTCAGGTATGGGGTACCTCGCTCACGTCATTGCTATGGAAGAAATTAGTCGTGCCAGTGCTTCAATAGGTTTGAGCTATGGTGCACATTCTAATTTATGTATCAACCAATTAAATCTTCACGGTAATACACAGCAAAAAGAAAAATATTTGGCGCCACTGATTACCGGTCAACACCTTGGTGCATTAGCTATGAGCGAATCTAATTCGGGATCTGACGTAATGTCGATGCAACTTAAAGCACGCAAGCAAGGTGATCGTTATATTCTCAATGGTACTAAAATGTGGATCACCAATGGACCTGAAGCCGATACGCTCATCGTTTATGCCAAACTTGGCGATGTGCAATCTAAAAAAATTACGGCTTTTATCATAGAGAGCAACTTCACGGGTTTTAGTACTTCACAAAAACTAGACAAGTTAGGTATGCGCGGCTCAGGAACATGCGAACTGGTCTTTCAAGATTGTGAAGTGCCCGAAGAAAATTTACTTGGCGCTGAGCATCAAGGTGCTCATGTACTCATGAGTGGTCTAGACTACGAGCGTCTTGTTCTTGCAGGAGGTCCATTAGGCATTATGAGTGCTTGTCTTGATGTTGTCTTACCTTATATTCATGATCGGCATCAATTCAACAAACCGATTGGCTCTTTTCAGCTCATTCAGGGTAAAGTTGCCGACATGTATACCCGAGTCAATGCCGCCAAAAGTTATGTCTACACCGTAGCCAAAGCATGTGATCGAGGCGAAATTACCAGCAAAGATGCAGCAGGTGCTATCTTATACGCTGCTGAACTTGCCACACAGGTTGCACTCGATACCATTCAAATTCTAGGTGGTAATGGTTACATTAACGAGTATCCCGCAGGTCGTTTGCTACGCGATGCTAAGCTCTACGAAATCGGTGCAGGCACTTCGGAAATTCGTCGTCTGATTATAGGTAAGGCTTTACTCAGCGATGCACAATAAATAGTTCAACAAGACACGTCTTCATGTTAAAAAGGATCTTTGTATGACGACACTCATGACGCAAGTCAATCCAAAAAGTGAAAGCTTTCAAGCAAAGCATGCCAGTATGATGAACTTAGTTCAGCATCTCAAACATACGCTGAGTACTATCGCTCAAGGTGGTTCAGAGCAAGCCAAGAACCGCCACCAGCAAAAAGGCAAAAAATTACCTAGAGAACGTATTGAGCTGTTGCTTGATCCACAATCGCCCTTTCTAGAAATAGGTCAGCTAGCAGCTTATCAATGCTATGAGGAAGATGTTCCCAGCGCAGGTGTGATAGCAGGCATAGTCCAAATACAAGGCACGCAATGCATGATCATTGCCAATGATGCCACAGTTAAAGGCGGTACCTACTTCCCTTTAAGTATCAAAAAACATTTACGTGCTCAAGAAATTGCTAAGCGTTGTCATTTACCTTGTATTTATCTCGTAGATTCAGGTGGTGCCAACCTTCCAAGACAAGACGAAGTATTTCCAGATAAAGAGCACTTCGGCCGTATATTTTTCAATCAAGCGCATATGTCTGCGATCAATATTCCACAAATTTCTGTGGTGATGGGACCTTGTACAGCCGGCGGTGCTTATGTACCTGCTATGTCTGACGAATCTATTATTGTGCAAAATCAAGGAACTATTTTTCTAGGCGGACCACCTTTAGTCAAAGCCGCTACAGGTGAAGTCGTCACCGCAGAAGAACTTGGAGGTGCCGAGGTACATTGCAAAATATCAGGTGTTGCCGATCACATGGCTGATAATGATGAGCATGCACTTTTGCTCGCACGCAAAGCTATTGCCAGATTAAATCGACCAGAACACAAACCACAACGTATTCAAGCCAGTCGACCGCCTCAATATCCTCCCGAAGATATTTATGGCATTGTCGGTGCGGATCTTAAAAAACAATTTGATGTCAAAGAAGTAATAGCAAGATTGGTCGATGCTTCGGAGTTTGATGAATTTAAAGAAAACTTTGGTACCACTTTGGTCTGCGGCTTTGCTCATATTCATGGCTGTGCAGTCGGCATTATTGCCAACAACGGCATTTTATTTTCCGAAAGTGCACAAAAAGGCGCTCACTTCATTGAACTCTGTTGCCAAAGAAAAATTGCTTTATTATTTTTGCAAAATATCACAGGGTTTATGGTGGGCAAAAAATATGAGCATCAAGGTATAGCTAAAGACGGAGCCAAAATGGTCACCGCTGTATCTTGTGCTCAAGTGCCCAAGTTCACGGTTATTATAGGTGGAAGTTATGGTGCCGGTAATTACGGCATGTGTGGTCGCGCTTTTGAACCAACCATGTTATGGATGTGGCCTAATGCGAGGATTTCGGTTATGGGTGGTGAACAAGCAGCGCAAGTCATGGCGCAAGTACATAAAGATAAAAAAGATCGACTCAACCAAAGCTATACCGAAGCCGAAATTGATCGCTTTAAAGCGCCCATCTTGCAAGACTATGATCATAAAAGTCATCCCTATTATGCCAGCGCACGTTTATGGGATGATGGCGTGATCGACCCGATACAAACTCGGGATGTTGTGGGGCTGGCTTTATCAGCTTCTTATAACGCACCTATTCCCAATACTCAATTTGGTATTTTTAGAATGTAGGTCTGAACTCATGATGCAATCAACTCAAAATCTTAATACGCTTGTTCTTGAACAAAGCGATAACACGGCAACACTTTATCTCAACAGACCCGAATGCAGTAATGCATTCAATGCCCTGATGATTGAAGAGCTCAATAGCACTTTAGATCAAGTAGCTGATCAAGCTCAATGCACTACACTCTTTCTCAAAGCTAAAGGCAAACACTTTAGTGCGGGAGCCGACCTCAACTGGATGCGTCAACAAGCGCACATGTCTATGGCAGAAAATATCGATGATGCAAGGCCTCTAGCACAACTGATGCAAAGACTCGATACCATGCCACAAGTCACCATAGCTCTGGTTCAAGGTTGTGCTTACGGTGGTGCTTTAGGTCTTATCGCTTGTTGCGATATTGCTGTGTGCGATCCTGCATCTCGATTTTGTTTCAGTGAAGTTAAACTTGGACTTATGCCGGCGGTTATCAGCCCTTATATCAATCGGGCTATAGGTCAACGTTATAGTCGTGCACTGATGCTCAGTGCCGAAGTCTTTCATGCACAACAAGCACATCACTATGGTTTGATCCATCGAGTGTGCGACGACTTAGCTGAAATGGAAGCGCATTATCGCACAACATGCCAAGAACATAGTACGCATGCATTGCAAGAAACGAAAGCACTTCTTGCTCACCTCGACCAAAAGAAAATCGATCATGCATTAATTGATGATACCGTCAAAGCCATTGCTCAGATCCGTACTCATCAAGACGCACAAGAACGTATGGCAAGCTTTCTAAGCCGAAATAAAAATTAGGAATATTCTATGTTTACCAAACTTATCGTTGCCAATCGTGGTGAAATTGCTTGTCGTATTATTGAGACAGCTCAAAAAATGGGCATCACAACAGTTGCCATTTTTTCTTCGATCGAGCCTAAAAGTAAGCATGTTCAATTAGCCGATGAAGCTTACTGTATAGAAGCTCACCATCCACGTGAAGTCTACCAAAACGGCGCTAAAATTATTGAGCTTGCTCAAAAAATCAAAGCACAAGCGATACATCCAGGTTATGGCTTTTTATCAGAAAATGCAGATTTTGCGCAAGCTTGTGCCGATCATGATCTTATTTTTGTGGGACCTAGTGCACAAGTCATCGCTCAAATGGGCCACAAAGGCCAAGCAAAAGAGATCATGCACCAAGCAGGTATCCCCATTATTCAAGGACTACGTATTCAACAACAACCTGATGCTTGGATTGAAAATGAAGCACAAAAAATAGGTTATCCACTTCTTCTTAAAGCTGCACAAGGTGGTGGTGGCAAAGGCATGCGTATAGTGCATCATGCCAGCCAACTACTCAGCGACATCAGCACAGCAAAAGCCGAAGCAAAAAGTTACTTTGGTGATGATGAGTTGATCATTGAAAAGTATCTTGAAAAGCCACGTCACATCGAGGTACAAGTGCTCGCTGATCAACAAGGTCATTGCTTATATTTAGGCGATCGCGATTGCTCCATTCAAAGACGTCATCAAAAAATTGTTGAAGAAGCACCTGCACCTTTTTTGTCAGACCAAGTCCGTCTGGCGATGCAGCAAGCTGCATTAAATTGTGTCCAAGCTTTAAACTATTACAGTGCCGGTACTTTAGAGTTTTTAGTCGATGAACAAGAGCGTTTCTATTTCATGGAAATGAATACCCGATTGCAAGTTGAGCATCCTGTCACAGAAATGGTACACAACATTGATTTGGTCGAATGGCAGCTACGCATCAGTGCTGGTGAAGCCTTAGCACTCACGCAAAGCGATCTCACCATAACAGGACATGCTATAGAAGTGCGCGTCTATGCTGAAAAACCTGAGCGTGACTTCATGCCCTGCACTGGTCAAATTAGCTACTTACATGAACCAAAATTGCTGCATTGTCGTATCGATTCCGGTTTATCTTTGAATCAAGAGATTGTACCTTACTATGATCCTATGCTGTCTAAAGTGATTGCTTGGGGCGCATCAAGAAAGCAAGCAATTCAAAAATTAACGCATGCTTTGAGTCAATATCAGATCAGTGGTTGTACGCATAATCTCCATTTTTTAGCGCAACTCATTCAGGTGCCCTCTTTTATCAAAGGCGACTTACATACTAAGTTTATCGAGCAACATACAACGTCGTTACATCAAGACCGATCTAGTACAGCACAGCTTGCTGTTTTGTTTGGTGGTTTTATTCGATTTCTTTTACAACTTGAACAAAAAAAGCAGCAGCTCGATCCTTGGCAAACATTAAGTCAATTTCGGCTTAATAGCACGGCACATCAAACCATACATGTAGTCGATGAAAACAAGAGATCGCACAGCATTAAACTCACAACCTGCGCAGAAGGTTTTTATGCTGAAACAGAAGATGTAACAGGTATGGTAACAGGTGAGTTGAAGTCACATAGCGCACATCTCACATGGCAAGATCGTTTATATGTGATCCCTTACATCTGCCAACAAGAACAACTCACGGTGCATCTTGATCACACAGATTATCAGTTTGCGCCTTATCAATATCAGCAACAAAAAACAGCAGCAACGCAAGAGCTTTTTCTTGCGCCTATGAATGGTACAATTGTTACGCATCTTGTACCCGCTGGAACTCATGTCAAAACAGGAGATCATTTACTGGTACTCGAAGCCATGAAAATGGAATACACGATCAAAGCGCCCTTTGACGGTCAGGTACAACGTTTTTATTTTGATGAAGGCGAGCAAGTCACTGACGGCAGCAAGCTTCTAGATATGGAGGCTTTATCATGACAGAAAAACAAGCTCATATTGTCGAAGTAGGTCCACGCGACGGTTTACAGTATGAACAACCCGTTCCTCTGCAAGCTAAAATCCGTTTAATTGAACAGCTTATCGAAGCAGGTGTGCGCTACATCGAAGCAGGCAGCTTTGTTTCGCCAAAGCGTGTACCACAAATGGCCGATACCGCTGAAGTTTTGAATCAACTCAAGCGTCATGATCAAGTGACTTACTGCACTTTAACTCCAAACCTAAAGGGACTTGAGTTAGCGCAAGCACATCAGGTAAAAGAAATTGCCGTCTTTGCTTCTGCAAGTGAAGACTTTTCTCAGAGAAACCTCAATTGCTCTATTGCAGAGTCGATAGCGCAATTTACTGAGGTTATTCACCAAGCGAAAGCTTATGGTATGCAAGTAAGAGGCTATGTCTCTTGTGTATTGGGTTGTCCTCATGAAGGACGTATTGAGCCTCAACAAGTTATAGATGTTGCCAAGCAACTCTATGATCAAGGTTGCTATCAAATCAGTTTGGGCGATACCATCGGCGTAGGTACCGCTAATCAAGCACGGCAGTTAGTGCAAAGCTTATCGAGCGTTATACCTGTTACAGATCTGGCTCTACATTTTCACGATACTTACGGCCAAGCTTTAAGTAATATCTGCGCTTGTTTAGATTTAGGTGTACGCACGTTTGATAGTTCTGTAGCAGGTTTAGGCGGTTGCCCTTTTGCTGAAGGTGCCAGCGGCAATCTCGCTACAGAGGATTTAGTATATTGTCTTGAAGGTCAAGGATTGAGCACAGGATTAAACTTGCATCAGCTCATTCAAGCAGGCGATGCCATATGTCAGGTTCTACAAAAAAGAAATCAATCTAAGGTGGCTCAAGCATTACGCCATAAAATAAATATTTAACTTTGCGCTACGTTACACAGACATACACAATAAAAGAACAGCTATCATTTTTGAACTGCATCGGAACATGCACCACAGTAACAAAGGACACAATTATGAATGGATTTAACAAAGTCTGCACAGATTATCCTAGCGCTCTGGCAGGACTTGCAAGTCATCAAACTCTTATGGTGGGTGGCTTTGGCTTATGTGGCATTCCAGAAGGACTGATTAAAGAAGTCTCCACAATGGAGATCAAGGCACTGACCTGTATTTCTAATAATGCAGGCGTAGACAACTTTGGTTTAGGTCTTTTATTACAAAATAAACAAATTAAAACCATGATTGCCTCTTATGTGGGTGAAAATGCCATTTTTGAACAGCAAATGCTTTCACAAGAACTGGAAGTGATTTTAACACCACAAGGCACCTTAGCGGAAAAAATTCGTGCTGGCGGTGCAGGTATTCCTGCTTTTTATACACCTACAGGATTTGGTACACCTATTGCGCAAGGCAAAGAAACCAAAAAAATAGGAGATCGCTATTATGTTTTAGAGCCTGCTCTCAAAGCTGACTTTGCTCTGATTAAAGCATGGAAAGCCGATCACTATGGCAACCTTATTTACCGTCACACAGCTGCCAACTTTAATCCTATGATGGCTACAGCAGCCAAAACAACGGTCGTAGAAGTTGAAGAAATTGTTGAAGTGGGTAGTCTCGATCCAAATTATATTCATACGCCAGGTATTTATATAGATCGCATCATTCAAGGAAAGTTTGAAAAGCGTATTGAACAAAGAACACTAAAGGAGGCTACTTCATGAGTCTAACTAGGGAACAAATGGCTCAACGTGCTGCACAAGAATTAAAAGATGGTTACTATGTTAATTTAGGCATCGGGATCCCCACGCTGGTAGCCAACTTTATTCCTCCACATATTCAGGTCATGCTGCAATCTGAAAACGGTTTGTTAGGCATGGGTGAATTTCCTACGGAGCACACACTGGATCCAGATTTAATCAATGCTGGCAAACAAACCGTCACCGCTGTATCAGGCGCGTCGTTTTTCTCTTCTGCCGATAGCTTTGCCATGATTCGTGGTGGCCATATTGATTTGACGATCTTAGGCGCATTTGAAGTGGATGTACAAGGTAACATTGCCTCTTGGATGATACCCAATAAATTAGTCAAAGGCATGGGCGGCGCCATGGATTTAGTCGCTAGTGCTAATGATATTATTGTCACCATGAACCACGCCGACAAGAAAGGCCAATCCAAACTTTTGTCACAATGCGCTTTGCCTCTAACTGGCGTGCACTGCATCAAAAAGATTATTACCGATTTAGCTTATCTTGAAATACGCGATGGATGCTTCCATTTACTTGAACATGCGCCAGATGTATCGATAGAAGAAATACAAGATAAAACCGAAGGCAAGCTTCATATCGATGCGCAGGTCAAACCCATGGCTTTATAAGCCAAAAAAAGCGCAACAAGACCAAAGAGAAATAAGCTCATTTATTTCTCTTGCATCTCATTCCTACTGTAGCGATTTATTCACTATAAAGCGCTCACAGTTTGCGTTGATTTTTTTTGAGCCGATTGAAGCAAAGGCCTCTCTTTTGGCAATTGAGAAACCACTGCGCTTTGCACAACGACTTCGCCCACATCAATTGCTGCTGCATCTAACTTAGTGTTCACTAATGCGCTTTGAACATCCTGTTGCAATTGTGTAGATTTTGGTTGAGGTTTATCTTCTTGAGCAAGGCTTTTTGCTCCCCAAAAGCTCAGAGATAAAATTGCCATCATACAAGCAGAATTTAAATTTTTCATGACTCAGTCCAGTTGGATAGGTAATAAATAAAAAAACAACCCGCATCATAACAAAATTTAAACTGATCAAAAAGCGAACAAATGCATGGATTCAGATTCTTTTTAAAAAGCGTACTCAAATAGCCCGCTCTTCTCATTAAAAACGCATTTCATTGTCATGCTTAATTTTGTTATGCTTCTCAACTTTACACCCAAACCACCTGGATGATATCCCCTCACTTCATCAAGTCAAAGGAAGATATGTATGCTTTATATTCATCACTTCATGCATAAGTGCCATCATTTGTTTTACCGCTTATGCTATATAATATTCATGTTTTGTGTATCTCATTTTGCTTATGCAGGCGGTAATCCCACCTCTCAAGCATCCAAGACACCCAGTCTACTTCATCAATTACTTCAATCAAACCATATCGAACAGAACGATACGCTACAGGTTACGACAAAAAAAGCACCGCAACGCATTATCATACGTCAATCACCACAAAAATTTTCTGTAAATCAAGCACCGCAAAAGCTTATAAGAGGTAACACAGTACAACCTGTTTCGATCGATAATGCACCGAGGCGCGTCATAGTACACAGGCCTACGCACAACCCATATCGTACCTCGGAGCAACAAACAACGCCGATAAAAAGAACCAATCCTTATCTATTTGATGAATCTCAACCAAGTCGGCCTATCAGATTACCCCGTATTCATCAGAAAAAAGCAAATCTCTATAGAGCTCATCTCGATACATCGCCACTACATGATCAACCTTCCATGATCTCAAGAGGCCGATTGTCTAATACCTCCAACGAGCGATCTCTGATCATAGATGAAAACAAAATAAATTCTGAAAATCCGGCTGAAAAACTCTTGAATGACAAAACCTTCAATGACAGGTTAAGAGCCATTAAACAACCTTCTATCGTCTCAAGTGGTCGACTGTCCAATGCCTCTAGCGAACAGTCTTTCAGCATAGATGAAACCAAAATAAATTCTGAAAATCAGGCTGAAAAAATCTTCAATGACAGGTCAAGAGCCATTAAACAACCTTCTATCGTCTCAAGTGGCCGACTGTCCAATGCCTCTAGCGAACAGCCTTTAAGAATAGATGAAACCAAAATCGGTTCAATAAATCAAACATCCAAAATATCCAGTAACGGATTACAAACAGAAAAATATCCCTACTCCAATATCTCAAGTGTTGAAGGGCAACCACATAATATCGCCGACTATATAACGCCTCGTATAAAAAATGATATAGATTTGCGTAGCTTAAACGTCAAACTGTACAATTGGGAAACCAAGCATTACAAGCAACTACAACCTCAAGAACAAGATTACTTAAAAGGCTCAATAGAACAATACGAGTTAAAAAGCAGCGCTAGTTTGAAACAAAACACGCAACTTTATTTTGAACAAGAAACCGATACACAAGCCCTCAACCACATATTACAAAAAATGCCCTCTTACGAAGCAGATCTCTATTATCCTGTGGTCATGCCTCAATACCAAATCGAATCAATCCATCAAAGACTATTTAAATTTGATCCTTATATGATTGCACCTGCACATCCTATAAAAACTGATTTAAAATATGCAGCACTCCAAAATAATACCAGATTTGATGAAAGCGTTGTGTTACTCCAAATCAAACCTCAGCAAGGCAGTACACACCCTATTACCAGTTTGCAAGATGAGCCCGACAGTCTGAACTTTATCACGTCAACAGAAAATACCTACTTCAGAGTAAGCGAAGAATGGCAACTCACAAAAGGTTTTTATCGTAAAAAGTTCATACTGATTCCAGCTCAAAAACCTAATGCAAAACAGCTATCAGAAACACTCAAAATATCTCATCACCGACTGCAACATTGCAGCTCATAAGATGACAGTGCTCCAAAGCATATGCAATAAAATATAACCATAGCAAGACACCCACAAATTTTGGGATGGGTGTCTTAGTTTTATTGCCTATCGCTACCACAACCTGCAAGTGCTGCCATCATTTTTTTAAACCTTGATATCTGCATAGTCTGTTATCCTGTACCGAGGAAAGTTTCAAAATGAAGGTGTATTCGATTGCAAAGTACATACCTGCTTGCAGTACATAAAAAAACGAGCCCATAAGAACTCGCTTTTGATCGTGCCTAATCATGTATTATCTTATGTAAAACCTTAATAGCTGGAACTATAGAGTACTGTACCGCTGATTTGCTCAACACCAGGTAGACTCTTATCTGCATAGCCTAAATTATTAGTACTCTCTGCAGTCGTTACATCTCCGGTGCCAAAGTTATCAAAGCGTGCAATCTGCGATTCATGGCCTCTTCTCATTTTTAGCTGCATGTATAACGGATATCCCAATGAATCTAATTGTGCTGGAAAATATTTGGGATTGCTAAGAACAGAACCTTTTGTGGCAAGTGCATCATCTGCCTGAGTAAATTTTACTTTTACCTCAAAGCCAATAAAATTCTGCGGTAAGCTGCTAAGAACAACATAATCATCCTTGCTAGCGTCACAGCCAGCTGATGTAGCTAGCGCATTGAGGGCATTGGCATCTGTAGCAGTAGTATTCGCATTCAATGACTTAATTTGACCTTGTCCTGCACCCATGTTGACATGTTTGAATATAAGTTCGCAGAATTTAGGTAATGATGAGGATGATGATAGTGAAGCCGCAGTAATTGCGCCCGTCGGAACCGTATACTCCTTGGTGTCAAAGCTGCTCCCATCACTTGTTATAAAAATACCATCTATTGTATCAGGACTTTCAGCATGAGTTGCACCTAAGTTACCATAAAGTCCAGGGTATTCTCCTGCCGTATTATCCTGAAGCGGATCAAAAAATGGAACTTTTATAGCTAAATCAAACGCATCATTTACTGAGTGTATTGTCTTCACATAGTTGCTTGCTACTGTAAGTGTATGTATTCCGTTTAATGCTTCGTTAGCAGGGTCGGAGAGGTTATTAGTATTATTATACTTAACTCCACTACCAAAGCCCATTACCGTTACTTTCTGGCTTGCATACTCTTGTTCAATCGTAATCTGTCTCTCTTCACCATTCACAAGATTATGTGCTTGGACACCAGCACTTTGTCCGTTAGCAGATTCCGCAGTGAACTTTAATTCAACCTTTGAAGAACGCAATAGGACATCAAAATGATTATTAAAATAATCATTATTATACGTATTACACCCTATCAAAGTATATAAAGCTTGTGCTTCTGATTTCAATAAATGTTCAGTTGTAATCTTAGCTCCATTATGAGTAATGGTCACCTGTTCAGCCTTAGCTTGCGTAGTATTGACCAACTGATCAAACAAAACGCAAGGTACTGCATAAAGGTTCGCAGAACTGGTGATTGCATCCCTAACATCTGGAAAAAAGTCAGGTTGTTGAGTAGCATCTACGGTAACTGTTACATTCAAATCCTGAGCAGAGCTATGTTTTCTGTATACAGCTGTATAAATGATTTGGCTTAGCTTTTCATGTTCGCTTGGAATATTGCCTACTTGATTATTATCATCACGCTGAGTATTCTCAAAAGCTACATCAAATAATCGTTCTAATGCACTTTGAGAAACGACATTAATAGTTGGAAGGTTAACTTGAACGACACCGCTCTCACCGCTCGTGCTGCTACTATCGCTATCACAACCTGCAAGAGCTGTGAGTGCTAAAAGTGCTGCCATTGTTTTTTGAAACCTTAATGCCTGCATAGAGTGTTATCCTATATCGAAACAAATTTCAAAATGAAGGTATATTCGCTTACAAAAAATATGCAAAGTACATACCTGATTGCAGCAAATGCAAAGCCTTAAGGTTGTGAAGGATAGGTCACACTACGGAATATGCGATCATTGACTCGATAAACCCCTGCACCAGCATCTTCTATTTTATTGCAGCACATATAGAGGATTGAGATAGCGCAATAAAGCAACTCCATAAACAATTTCTTGCATAGCCTTGATTCTACTGCGCTCATCAGTTACAAAAAATAAAATGCAAGAGCTCACTGAGATGAAGCAAAGATGTTCACTCTAGATGAAATAGGGAAAACAACAGATAAAAAAACGAGC